>CAUTZW010000014.1:0-44528 GCA_963543045.1 uncultured Treponema sp. | reverse complement strand
AGGATGTTCGCGCCTTGAGGGAGCTGCTGACGTAACGCCATTCCTGTATGCTCTGATTCCGTACCGCAAACACGTTCCCGTGCCGCGCGTATCCCTCGTCATCTTGCCGTCGCGCATATCCCTCGCGGTGTGCCCCCTTCGCTCTGTTGCGTCCTGAACGCCTTCCGTTCTGCCGTCCGATGGAAGCTGGAAGGCCGTTCGTGCCCGGAATGTGCCACCAATGGAACGCGCACTTCCGTATGCTCTGTTCTCATACTGCAAACAGGTCTCCGTGATGGTGCGCGCCTTCGCTCTGTTGCGTCCTGAACGCGCTTCGTTCCGTCGTCCGGTGGATGCCTGAAGGGTGTTCGTGCCCTGAGGTGGCTGCTGCCGTAACGCCTTCCCGTATGCTCTGTTCCCATACCGCAAACATGTCCCCGCGCCGCTGTCTTCTTGTGCCGGTGCGCCCCCTCCGCTTTGTTGCGGCCTGAACGCACTCCGTTTCGTCGTCCGATGGATGCCGGAACGGCGTTCGTGCCCGTAGGGAGCTGCTGACGTAACGCCACTCCCGTATGCTCTGTTCCCATACCGCAAGCACGTCCCCGCGCCGGTGCGCCCCTTGCGCTCTGTTGCGTCCTGAACGCGTTCCTTTTTGCCGTCCGATGGATGCCTGAAGGATGTTCGCGCCTTGAGGGAGCTGCTGACGTAACGCCATTCCTGTATGCTCTGTTCTCGTACCGCAAACATGTCCCCGCGCCGCTGTCTTCTTGTGCCGGTGCTCCTCCTGCGTTCTGTTACGGCCTGAATGCGCTCCGTTCTGCCGTCCGATGGAAGCCGGAAGGCCGTTCGATTCCGGAAGGTGCCGCTAATGGACGCGCACTCCAATGTGTTCTGTTCCCGTACCGCAAACGCGTCTCCGCGTCGCTGCGCATCCCTCGTTCTTTTGCGGCTTGAGTGTGCTTCGTTCCGTCGTTCGATGGATGCCGAAGGATGTTCGTTCCCAGATGGTGCCGCCAATGGAACGCGCACTCCCGTATACTCTGCTTCCATACCG
The DNA here is from genome assembly GCA_963543045.1 of uncultured Treponema sp. Lineage (GTDB taxonomy): Bacteria > Spirochaetota > Spirochaetia > Treponematales > Treponemataceae > Treponema_D. The sequence continues at coordinate 43,495 of CAUTZW010000014.1, read as the reverse complement.
CAAACGCGTTCCCGCGCCGGTGCGCCCCCTTCGGTCTGTTGCAGCCTGAGCGCACTCCGTTCCGTCGTCCAATGGATGCCGGAACGGAGTGCGCTAAAAAATCGCCGGTACGGTTCATTGTATTTTTCACGGATTGGGGTATAATGAAAATCATATAAAACCATATAAACTATTGGGGTCTGTCATGGATATGATTTTTATAAACGTCGCGTATCTTGTCGCTATTCTGTTTTCTTTTTTGATTGCGGAACGGCTGGATTTGACGCGGATTGGCTACCCCATTGCGTTTTTGTCGAGCGCGCTGACCTTGCTGTTTTATGCGTTTAAGGCGATGCGTGTTGACCGGCCGATAAAGAAATCGCTTGCCGGTATGCTTTTTTTCGGGTGCGCGGCGAGCATTGCCGGCTTTGCGACGCTCATTGCCGGAAATCGGGCGGCGGGCTTACTGGCGTACACTGCTTTTTTTATTTGCATTAACGGGAGCGTCTATTACATCCTTGATTTTTCGATCGTCTATACCAATTACCGGCAGAAGTTTCCCTTCCTTAAAAAGATTTTGCTCGCGCTCTTTGCGGCGGATACGCTTTCTATCCTTATCAATATTTTTACCTGCCATATGTTCGACATTACGCAAATCGCATTCGGAGCGGGGCTGAGCTATAAAATCATTCAAAGGGTGCCCTACCAGCTGCATTTGTCGCTGTCGTATAGCGCCGCCTTCCTTTCGTTTATCTGTCTTGGAGTAAAAAGCCTCCATTCTCCCCGCCTGTACCGCAATAAATACCGCGTGCTTTTGTATTCGTTCGCCGCCGTTATCTTTTTGGATGCGCTCTACGTTTTTTTGCAGGAGCCGGTAAATTATTCGGTCGCTTTTTTCGGATTGCTCGGCGTGTGCTTTTCGTGGTTTTCCCTCTATTACACGCCCAAAAAACTCCGCTCGATTGCGATGAATCTTGCCGTCGATTCGATGAATGACGGGGTAATTTTCTTTGATGCCGACGGCGAATGCGTTTATCAGAATGCCGCGCTGCAGCAGATGGTCAAAGACTATGCGAAAATCAATATGGACATTAAAGATGCGCTTGAAAAGTGGCGCGGCAGCGGCATCTGCCAGCGGACGTCGGGCGATTTTAATACGCGGCACAATTTTGAGCACCGTTTTTCTGCGGACGGAAATAATTACTGCCTCGATATTTGGTTTAATAATCTGAAAGAAGAGGGAACCGACCGGCATTTGGGCTTTTTCTTTACCGTGCACGATAAAACGCAGGAGGAAGGGCGGATCAATCACGACCGCTTTTTGGCGACGCACGATCCGCTGACCGGCTTATATAATAAGTCGTATTTTTATCAAAAAGCGAAAGAGACGCTTGAAATGGATGCGGAAACCGATTACCTCATGCTCTGTTCGGATTTTTATAATTTCAAATTGATTAACCGGATGTTCGGCATGGAAACGGGAGACAGCTTTTTGCGGCGGACGGCCGATACGATTCGGAGCATTGCCGCTTCCGACGCGATATACGGCTACTTGAACGGCGACCGGTTTGCAATGCTCGTGCGTAAGGATTTGTTTACCGAAAAAGCTGCGCATGAGGCGATGGAACGGATTGAGCACGTCGACAGCGCGGTTTTGTATCCGGTCAACATTTACATCGGCGTGTATGAGATTACCGATGTAACGATTCCGGTGTCGGCAATGTGCGCGTATGCGATTGCGGCGATGAAGACGGTCAAGGGGAGCTTGAAAAAGAAGATTGCCTATTACGATGACAGTCAGATTGCGCAATCGATGCGGGTGCGTAAACTCATCGAAGAATTCAAATACGCGGTTTCGATGTCGCAATTTAAAATGTTTTTGCAGCCGCAATTTTCCGCCGACGGCAGAATGATCGGCGCGGAAGCGCTTGCCCGCTGGATTCACCCGCTTGACGGTATGATTCAAACGGAGGAGTTTTTGCCGATTCTTGAGGAAAACGGCCTCATCAGCGAGCTGGATAAGGTGATCTGGGATGCGGCCGCGTGCCAGCTGAAAAAATGGCAGGATATGGGGCTGAATTGGTACATATCCGTAAACGTTTCGCCGGTTGATTTTTGCCGCATCGACGTGTACGAGCTTTTGACCGGCATCGTAAAAAAATACGGCATTTCGCCGAAGGCGCTCAGAATCGAAATCACGGAAAGCGCCATTTTGATGGACATTGAACGCCAGCAGCAGCTGACCGAACGGCTGCGGGGCTTCGGCTTCGACATTGAAATCGATGCGTTCGGGCGGGGCGCGCTTTCGTTCAATAGTTTAAAGCAGCTGAATTTCAACATCTTAAAAATCGATATGCATTTCTTTGCGCACACCAAAAATGAAAAACACACGCAAATCATCCTGCAAAACATTGCGGGGCTTGCAAAACAGCTCGGCATCGCCATTGTCGCAAAGTTTGTCGAAACGCAGGAACAATTCGAGTTTTTGGCGCAGATCGGCGGCGACTGTTTTCAGGGATTTTATTTTGACGGGCCGATGAGTACGATGGCCTTTGAACATAAATATATCGGCTCCGGCGGAAAATAAATCCGTATGCCGCTGCATTCCGATTTTGATCGCGCCCTCTCAGGCCTTCCGATATACGCGCATCTGCATGAAATTGCTCCGGCGCTCAAAAAATCCGCCTCCCGCTTTTTGATTTTGACGGCCGAAACCGCTGCCGGTAAATCGACGGCCGTGCCGCCTGCCATGCTCGACTCCTTTCCGGGAAAAATTGTGATGCTTGAGCCGCGGCGCCTTGCCGTCATTGCGATTGCAAACCGCATCGCGGAGCTGCTCGGCGAGGATGTTGGGCAAACGGTCGGCTATACCGTGCATCTTGAAAGCGCCGTTTCTTCTTCGACCCGGCTTGAAATTATGACCGAAGCGGTGTTCATCCGCCGGCTGCAAAACGATCCCGAACTGGACGGAGTGAGCGCGGTTATCATCGACGAATTCCATGAACGTTCCGTGCATATCGACCTTGCGCTCGCCTTTTTAAAGGAGACGATGACGCTGCGCTCCGATTTATACGCCGTCCTTATGTCTGCGACGATTGACTGCATTCCGCTTGCGCGTTTTTTGGGGACGAAAGATGAACCGGCGCCCATCATGCGCGTTGCCGGCAGAACGTTTCCGGTCGGCATCGAATATGCGGGGCTTCTTTCGCCGGCGCGCGCGGTGCGCGACGAGCTTATATATAGAAGAAAAAATCCCCATGCCGTCCATCCCGATTTTTTGTCGATTCTCGTATTTTTACCCGGCATCGCATCCATCCGCCGCTGCTGCAGTGAGCTTTCGGAGCTCGGCATTCCGGGAAGCGGAGAAGAAGTGCTCACCCTGCATAGTTCCATTTCGTTTGCCGAACAAAAAAAGATTCTTTCGCCGCCGGCGCCCTCCGTTACGCGCATCATCCTTTCGTCGGCGATTGCGGAAACCTCGCTGACGGTGCCCTGCGTTTCAACGGTCATCGATTCGGGATTGTCCCGGATGAACCGCCTGAACGTTTCGTCCGGCATGGAGCGGCTGGTAACCGAAAACGAAAGCGTTTTTTCAGCCGAACAGCGGAGCGGCCGTGCCGGAAGGCTTTCTGCGGGGCGCTGCATCCGTTTGTGGAATGAACACGAGCCGCGCGTGCAGTGCGCCCCGCCTGAGATTTTGCGGAGCGATTTGACACAGCTCGTCCTTGAATGCTTTTGCTGGGGAATTTTTGCCGGAGGAATGCTCGAGTGGCTCGATGCGCCTCCTGAAAGCGCGTGGAAAAGCGCGGTAACGCTTTTGACGGAGCTGGGCTGCGTTTCGGAAAATAAGATAACGGAGAAGGGGAAGGCTGCCCTTGCACTGGGGCTGCATCCGCGTCTTGCGTGCACGGCGCTTTCCGGCGATGTGCAGGCGGCAATCGATTACGGCAGTTATGCTGCGGCCTCTCCCGAATTGCAGCGGCGTTGCGCGGCGGATATTCGGCGTCGGCTTTCGCGGATTTCGGATTCGCTTTGCGCCCGCTCGTCCCGCGAACATGCGCTTCTTGCAGGCTTTCCCGATCGGATTGCGCGTCTTTGTGACGACGGGAATTATCAGTTTCCGTCCGGAAGAAAGGCGCGGCTGCAAAAAAAGGATGCGACGCTGCCGCTGCCGGTGTGGATTGTTGCGCCGGAAGCCGATGCGGGGGAGACGGAAGGAACGGTGTACTCCTTTTTGCCGCTCGATGCCGAAGTTGCCGAGCGCTGGATTTCCGAACGCGCGCAAAAAACCGTGCGCACCGAATTTGTTCAGGGGAAGCTGCAAAAGACCGAATGCACGGGCTACGGGAAAATCATTACGGCGGCAAAGCGCCTGCCCGTTACGCCGGAAGATTATTGCGATGCGATTTGCGCCGAAGTGAAAGCGAACGGACTGGGCGTTCTGCCGCTCGGCGATGAAGCGGAATCGTTGTTGATGCGCCGCCGCTTTTACGAGCAGCAAGAGCGGATACCGGAGGAGGCGCAAAAGGCTTCGCGCGCGCATCTTGCAGCCTATCCTGAGGAGTGGCTGCTTCCCTTTTGCGCCGGAAAGACTGCCTTGACCGAACGCGATGCGCTCGCCGCCTTACGCTGGTACTTTGACGGCGCCGCTCTTGACGCAAAGGTTCCGGCGCAGCTTCCCCTTCCGAACGGCCGGAGCTGTCGCCTACGCTACGAAATGCTTTCTTCTCCGCACGACAAAACGCAGCGCGCCGTGCGTCCGGTCGCAGAAATTATCGTCCAGCAGCTATTCGGCTGTAGCGTAACGCCTGCCGTTTTGGGGATGCCCGTTTTGTTTAAACTGCTGTCTCCCGCGCGCCGGCCGCTCCAAGTAACCGACGACCTTGCCCATTTCTGGCAGAACTCATGGAAAGATGTCTGCAAAGAAATGCGCGGCCGCTACCCGAAGCACAATTGGGATTACGCGCCTCCGGACGAGCGGAAGACCGGCCGCCTACCGTAAGCGCGTCTCGGCTGGGCCGTCGGTCGCGCGTCGATCCTTCCGTCCGGCTCTACAAAATCCCGAATTTCGGGTACACTTTCTTCCATGAATATTACCGGTCGAAAATCCATCCTTTCAGGCAGCATTCGCATTCCCGGCTCGAAGAGCCACACCATTCGCGCCTTGCTTTTGGCTTCTCTTGCGGAAGGCGTTTCGCATATCCGTAACCCGCTCGGCGGCGCCGATTGTATTTCGGCGGCTCATGCGCTCGATTTGTTCGGGGCTCATGCCGACATTTCCCGAAGCGATTTGTGGACGGTTGAAGGCGCGGGGGGCGCGGCGCATCTGCCGCGCGATGTGGTGGACGTGGGCAATTCCGGCTCGCTCCTTTATTTTCTGCCGCCCATTGCGGCGACCTTTGACGGCTGGTCGGTCTTTACCGGCGACGCGTCCATCCGTCGCCGTCCGGTCATGCATTTGGTCGACGCGCTCAGGCAGCTGGGAGCGGATGCGCATACGGCTCGTCCCGGCGTAAATGCGCCGCCGCTGCTCGTTCGGGGGCCGATTTCGGGGAATCAAACGGTGGAAACGGACGGACGGCTTTCGCAATATATCAGCGGGATTATGATGGCGGCCGCCCGCTTGCCCGGCGTAACGACGATCCGGCTCACCGATCCGAAGGAAACGCCGTTTTTGGAGATGACGCGGCAGTGGCTTGAAGATATCGGGGTGCGCGTCGCTATTTCCCAAGGCTACAAGGAAATAACGGTGCAGGGAATTGAATCGATCCGCGCATTTGACCGCACCATTCCAAGCGATTGGGAAGCGGCTGCTTTCCCGCTGGTTGCAGCGCTCATCACCGGAAGCGAAGTGGTAATTGAAAATGTCGATGTTTCGGGCTCGCAAGGAGATGCGGCGATTGTCGATGCGCTCAAAACGCTCGGCGCAGATATTTCGATTACCGGAACGACGCTCCGCACGGTAAAAAGCCGCCTTTCCACCGAACGCTTTGCGCAGCATGAGTTCCATGTAAACCTTTCAGGCTTTCCCGATGCGCTGTGCGCGCTCGCCGTTGCCGCGTGCTGTACCGAAGGCGTGTGCGTCTTCGAGGATATCGGCGTGTGCCGGAGCAAGGAGACGGACAGAATCGAAGTGATGCAAACGAACCTGCGCGCGCTCGGAGCCGATGTGGAATCGGGAGCGGATTATCTTACCGTGCGCGGCCATGCGCCCTTTTCCGCCGACGGGACGAAAAATCCCGCATTTGCCCTGCACGGCGGCACGGTAGAAAGCTTCGGCGATCACCGCGTTGCAATGGCGCTTGCGTGCTTGTCGCTCGCACTTCCTGACGGCGAGGAGCTCACCGTGCGCGCCGCCGACTGTTGCGCTGTGTCTTTCCCCGAGTTTTATGCGTCGATGCGCGCGCTCGGAGCTGCATTCGCGGAATCATAAGTGCAGGCGGCTGGTATGGGGTGACGGCAGTCTTTGCTGAGCCCCTGCGGCTATCGCTTGAGCGGCGCGGTGGGAGCTCGCAGCCATTTGCGGGGCGCACTTTCTAGCGGTCGGCCGATCTTCGCGACGAACGATGTGGCGGATGGTTGCACGCTTCGGCGATCACCGCATTGCGATGGCGCTTGCGTGCCTGTCGCTCGGGCTGCCTGACGGAGAGGCGCTCACCATGCGTGCCGCCGACTGCTGCGCTGTGTCCTTCCCTCACTTTTATGCGTCGATGCGCTCGCTCGGAGCTGCATTCGCGGAGTCATAAGTGCAGGCGGCCGGCATGGGGGCGGAAGTCTTTGCTGAGCCCCTGCGGCTATTGCTTGGGCGGTAGGGGCACGCTGTCTTCCGCGGGGCGTGCTTTCGTTCGATGCACTTCCTGCTGGTCGACTGCTTTTGCGTCAAATATGGGGCGACTGCACGCTTCGGCGATCACCGCGTTGCAATGGCGCGTGCGTGCTTGACGGAGCGGCTGCCCCCTGTTCATTCGTTTTCCTTTCGATGCGCTTGCCTGCTTAAGCGTTTATTTGTAATTGCAGAACCGTTCGTTCTTCCCTATAATGGGCGGATATTCCGGCCGGATGCAGTGTTTTTCTATTAAATCTGTTCGGAAACTTCCGTTTCAGAATAGGTTACTTTGAAATGCAGTGTTCAAAATCGTGTTATCTGTGCGATTTGAACGCGGCAGCCTGTTCGGCAATGACTTATCGGGCGGGGCTGCTTGCATCGAAACCAAACCGGAAGATACAGAATTGTTCAAAAGGAGTCTTTGAAAATTATGGCATGGCCGAATCTTTCTTTCTTACCGCTTCAAGGAAGCGCAGTATTTGTATCCGACACAATCCTTCTTGTAAAAAAGTCGAGGTGAACGCAATGCAGAAGTTTTTTTCAATCCGCAAAAAATTAATTAGTATTTTCGGTTTGCTGACTTTCACGGCGCTCGGCATACAGGGCGGCATCGCTCTGAAAGCGGCATATAAAACGGCGGCGGAAAAGATTGAAGCGCATTTGATCGACAAGGCGGAAGATACGGCCGACCTCATCGACAGTAAGATTCACGGTATCTTCCAATTCCTTGAAGGCATTGCGCGGATGCGGATTCTCAGTGATCCTTCCTATTCGTATGCGGATAAGGCTTTGACGCTGCAGCAGGAAGCGGCTTTTGAGAGCACCATTTCGGAACTCGGCATGGCCGACCGCAACGGCATCCGCTACGCCTTTGACGGACGGCAGGTTTCCGTCGCTGATACGGAATGGTTTAAAGCGGGAATTTCGGGCAAGGATTTTATTTCGGAGCCGATTGTGTCCAAGTCGGACGGTTCGCTGATTACGGTTGTTGCCGTACCGATTTATAATAGCGAAAAATCCATCGTCGGCGTGCTTGCGGCAATGATTCCGGGCACGCGCCTTTCCGAAGAAATTCAAAACATTACGCCGGGGAAAAGCGGCTATTGCGTCATTTTGGGCCCGACGGGAACGGTCGTGGCGCATAAAAACAAGAGCGTCGTTACCGATCGGGAAAATCTGCAGGACGCCAATTCCAAAGAATTCCGGGGCGTTTCAAAATTCAATGCGGAAGCGATGAGCGCCGTCAATCCTGCGGTTTCCTATTACGAGTTCCGCGGGCAAAAAAATGTCGGCGCGTATTCAAAGATGAAAAACGCCAGCTGGACGGTCATTATTACGGCTCCGGTGAAGGATTTTTACGGAACGGTTGAGCAGCTCAAGCATTTGATGCTGGCGCTGAGCCTTGCGGTGCTGGCCGGTTCTCTGGTGGTCGTGTATTTGAGCGCGCATCGAATCGTGATGCCGCTCCGGAATGCGGTGAGCGCGCTGCGGGAGATTGCGCAGGGGGAAGGCGATTTAACCAAGCGGCTGCCGCTTGTCGGGCACGATGAAATCCGCCAGCTTGCCGAATATTTTAATCAGACGATTTCAAAAATCGGCTCGTCGATAAAATCGGTGGACGGAAACGCGGAGAAGATGAACCGCATCGGCGACGAATTGTCGAGCAATATGACGGAAACGGCGAGCGCGCTCACCCATATCGGTCTGAATATCGACGATGTGAAAGAGCAGGCGCTTACGCAGGCCGAAAGCGTCGGCGCGACGGCGCAAACGGTCAAAAAAATCATCGATACGATTGAAACGCTCAACGGCAGCATTGAAAATCAATCGGCAAGCGTGGTGCAGTCGTCCGCTTCGGTGGAAGAAATGGTTTCCAATATCGCTTCAATTACGCAATCGCTTGAAAAAAGCGACAATATGGTTAAGACGCTTGCGGAGGCGACGTCGGCAGGCAAGGAGACGCTTTTGACGTCGAATGCGGTAACGCAAAAGATTGCCGAAGCGTCCGGCGGCTTGATTGAAGCGTCAAGCGTCATTCAAAATATTGCGAGCCAGACGAACCTGCTTGCGATGAACGCCGCGATTGAAGCCGCCCATGCGGGCGAAGCGGGGAAGGGCTTTGCCGTTGTTGCGGACGAAATCCGGAAACTTGCCGAAGAATCGAGCGCGCAGGGCAAGGCAATTACCGATACGCTGAAAAAGCTCAGCGACGAGATTGCAGGGCTTTCCGCTTCTTCAAAAACCGTCGAAGAAAAATTCAACGCCATCTTCCAGCTGTCGGAAAACGTGCGCGGCATGAGCGCCGAATTGACTTCCGCCATGCGCGAACAGGAAAACGGCAGCCGCGAAGTGCTTGCGGCCATCAAAACTATCAGCGCCGTCACGTCTGAAGTCAAAGACGGCTCGGAAGAAATGCTGCTCAGCGGCAGAAACGCCGCACAGGAAATGCAAAAGCTCGACCGCCTCACATCCGAAATCAAAGACAGCATGAATGAAATGTCCGCCGGTGTCGCCCAAATCAACAACGCCGTCCAAGAAGTCAATGAACTTGCGCTTAAAAACAAAGACAGCATCCGCGTCCTCGCAACCGAAGTGAAGAATTTTAAGGTCTAGGGCGGGCGGAAGAAGGAGCCCGTGAATGACGGGAAGGCTCGTCCGCCCGCCTCAAGTTTGCCTTTGGGCAAACTTGCGAGAAGGGTCGTGATATGGGCGGACGGGGGAACAGGCCCGTGGATGATGGAAGGGGTCGTCCGCCCGCTTCAAGTTTGCCTTTGGGCAAACTTGCGAGAGGGGTGCGATATGGGGAGGCGGGGAAGAGGCATCTGGGTGATGGGAAGTGCTCGTCCGCCCGCCTCAAGTTTGCCTTTGGGCAAACTTGCGAGAGGGGTGCGATATGGGGAGGCGGGGGAATAGGCTTGTGGATGATGGAAGTGTTCGGCCGCCCGCCTCAAGTTTGCCTTTGGGCAAACTTGCGAGAGGGGTGCGATATGTGCAGGCGGGGGAATAGGCTTGTGGATGATGGAAGTGTTCGGCCGCCCGCCTCAAGTTTGCCTTTGGGCAAAATCGACAAAATTGAAGCGCTTTTCTTACTGCTAGATTCTATTTCAAAAGATGTTGAATAATCGCGCGAGCTGTCTGTCTTCCTCACGGTTTGCGGCGAGGAAAACTTATGTCGGAATCGGCACAGCTCACCCGCTATCGACACGGGCGAATGGCCATCTCCGCTGCCGGATTTGATTTCAGAAAATATTAAATAATCACGCAAGCCGTCTGCTTGCCAGCACGCAGCGAATGGCCACCTCCTCCTCCGCACTTCTGCTCCCTGAGCAAAGCGCAACGCTACATCATCGCCAAAATTGAAGCGCTTTTCGTGCCGCCGGATTCGATTTCAAAAGATACTGAATAACCGCGAAATCTGTTTGTCTTCCGCACACTTTGCGGCACGGAAAACCTCATGCCGGAATTGATATCGCTCATCCGCTTGTCGGCACTGCGAACGGCAACTGCCGCCCCCGTTGTTGCACTCCCGCTTGTATGCGCAGAGCGGCAAGCGCTTTTGCGCTACTAGATTCTATTTCAAAAGATGTTGAATAATCGCGCGATCCGTTAGCCTTCCGCACGGTTTGCGACGGGGAAAACTCCTGCTGGAATCGGCACAGCTCATCTGCTTGCCAGCACGGAGAACAAGAACGGCCGCCCCCGCCACTGCACTTCCGCTTGTACGTGCGATGTGCGGAGCGGTAAGTGCGGCGGCAGTCTCGCAAGTTTGCCCAAAGGCAAACTTGAAGCGTGCGGTCGACCCTTCTTTCAATTACGTATCTGTTTCTCCCGCACGTCCTAGACCTTGAACTTCCCGACTTCTATGGCAAGGTTGTCAATGCTCTGTTTGTTTTTCTGGGTAATGTCGCGGATGTCTTGCACGGCGTTGTTGATTTGTGCGGCTCCGGCGGCCATGCGGTTCATGTTGTCGGTGATGATGCGGGTGCGCTCGTCGAGTTTTTGCATTTCCGCGGCGACGCCTTCGCCGCCTTTGAGCATCGCTTCCGAGCCGTCTTGCACTTTCATCGTTACCGTGTTGATGCTTTTGATTGCGGCAAGGACTGCGCGGCTGCCGTGTTCCTGCTGGCGCATCGCGTCGGTAAGGCGGCTGCTCATGGCGCGTACCTCTTCTGCGCGGTCAAAAATGACGTTGAACTTTTCTTCCACCGTTTTTGCGGAGGCCGAAAGAATGGCAATCTCTCCGCCGAGCGTTTTGAGCGTCGCCGTAATCGCCTTTCCCTGCATTCCGGCTTCTTCGGAGAGCTTCCGGATTTCATCTGCGACGACGGCAAAGCCCTTGCCCGCATCTCCTGCATGGGCGGCTTCAATCGCGGCGTTCATCGCAAGCAGGTTCGTTTGACTTGCAATGTTTTGAATGACGTTCGACGCTTCCATGACGCTGCCGGACGCTTCTTCGATCTTTTGCGTAACCGTATTCGACTTTGCAAGCGTCGCCTTTCCGTCGCCGGTCGCATCGGCGAGGCCTTTGATCACCGCATCGGTTTGCCCGAGCGTCTGTCCCATCGCCGCAATGTTTTCGGCCATTTGCTCAACGGATGCCGAAGATTCGGCAACGCTTGCCGCCTGCGATTCGATGCTGTCGTTGAGCTGCTTGATGGTTTCGATGATTTCGGCAACCGTCGCCGCCGTTTCCGTGACGCGCTCGGCCTGCGTCAGCGCCTGCTGCTTTACGCCGTCAATATTTGCGCTGATTCCGTGGACGGCCTCCGCCGTTTCCGTCATCTTGGTGGCAAGACCGTCGCCGATGGTGCGCATTGTGCGGCTGTTCGTGCCGATTGAGCGGATTGAGGCGCCGATCTTTTCAATCGTCGCGTTAAAATATACGGCAAGATGCGTAATTTCGTCGTTGCCCGTTACCGGAAGGCGGACGGTCAAATCTCCGTCGCCCTGCGCAATATCTTCGAGCGCAACGCTGATCCGCTTAATCGGTTTGATAATCATGTTCGTAAAGCGCAGCGAAAAGAGAACGGCAATGAGCATGATGATGAGCATGGTGACTGCCAAAGAATTGACGAGCACCCGGTTTTGCTTGGTGATAAAGGTTTTCGGAATGAAAACAATCGCGCCGAGCGTGGTAATTTCCGTTTCGATCGGAGCGGTTACCGCAAAATAGGGCACGCCGCCGTCGGTTAAATGGAGCGTTTTGCGGTCGTTGTAGGAATAGCCCTGCAACTCTTTGATATTGATGCCCGCAATGTCTGCGCACAGTTCCGTATTGTTGAACGAATTGGCAATAATCTTGCCTTTGTTGTCGACGAGGATGATTTTTGCGCCGATTTCCGAATTGTTGCCGGCATTGAGCGATGAAGTTAATGCGTCGAAATCGATGTTGATTCCCAAAACGCCTTTAAAGGCGCCTGAAGTGTCGGTGACGCCTTGCAAAATGGAAAGAACCGCCTTTGTCGCGGACACTTTTACGGCGTCGCTTGCGTAAAAGCCGTTCCGGTGGTTCTTCGTTTGCTGGTACCAGTCGCGCGTGCGCGGATCGTAGCCGTCTTTGCGGTCAACGTGCGGGTAGCGCAAAAAGCCGCCGTGCTCTTCGAGCGCAAAAAAGAGCGCCTGTATGCTCCGGTTTTCCTTTTCAAACTGCATAAAGAACCGGTCGACCGAATCTTCATAGCTGCCCGGTTCGGGATTCATGGGCGAAAGGCCGCCCGGCGTTTTTTTATCCTTATATGAGGTAATGCTGTTGTCGGGAGAAGTGATGATATCGTCTGTCAGAATGGTTGAAAAAATGTCTTTTGCCGACGAAAAATACAATTTTGCCATCTTTTCGATGTGCATGAATTCTTCTTGCGCGGTTTGCTTGAGCCGCTCGTTGAGCAGCCGGCTTGCCTGCGGGTAGAGCGTCAACACCAATATACAGGCCACCAAAAGTGCGAACAGCACGAATTGAATAAAGATTTTTATCCGCAAGCTTATCTGCTTTTTCCCGCCGATCATAGTCATAGATGATTCCATACGCAAAACTCCTTAATCTACCGAATGTCGTCAGCGGCTGCGGCCGCCTTCGGGAATGCGTCCGCCTCTTGTGCCGACCGAATTAGGAGCCATTATAGGGATAAAGGAGAATATGACAAGTTGTTTCGGGCGGTTGTCGGCGCTTGCGCTCGCATTGTTGCGCGCTTCTATTTCTGCTACTATGCTGCAATGCGAAAATTAGGAGCCTTTTTTATTGCGACGCTGTGTTTTGCGTGCGCATCGTGTTCAAGGATTATGGGGTACGGCGTGCTTTTGTGGGGCGTGCCCGAACAGCGGCTGCAGGACGGAGACATTGTGCCGGTCTACATTAAGTCGAATATTTCTCATGTCTATGTAATCGACGCGGGGAGCGGGAAAATCGAAGTTCCCCTGTGGCAGCTGACCGAACCGAAGTCCAAGCGGAAGGCGGAACTTTTAGCGGCGGAATACGCCGAGTTCCGCCATCAGTACGCGCGCGCGGCGATTGACGGGCTTCCGGTGCGGGCGGATACGGCAAACGTTGCAAAGCAGGTGTACCGGCTGAAAAAAAACGAGGTGATAAAACTGCTGTACAAGGGCAGCGGGGATGCCGTAATGGCCGGAAGCCGGAAGCTTGAGGGCGAATGGCTCCGCGTTTTGACCGCCGACGGAACGCAGGGATGGTGTTTTTCGTACAATCTCCGTCCCTTTACGATGGATGCGCGCGGCATCGCAAGCACGGCGGAAGAAGAGGAAGGGCGCGACAATACTGCCGATTTAACGCTCTTGCTTTCAAAAAAATGGTATCCGGAACGCTATGCCGAAATGCTCCGCTCCGGTTCCATCGATTTACAGACGCTCATTCCTGAGCACAATCTTTCATTTGACGCGCAGACGCAGCAGCTGTCGTTTACGATGCCGGATATCCGCGAGACGTGGGATTACAAGGGAGCGGAGCGGACGGCGGAAAATCAATACCGGCTGGACGGCATCCCGATTACGCTTACGGTGCGCGGAGAGACGGCGATCGTCGTCCGCTACACGGGGCGGAGCGGGAAGCCTGAGGATTTTATCCTCGTTCCGATTGAAGAGGACATCGAAGCGGCTGTTTCCGCCGAGCAAAACCGGAGGAGCGGCCTTTGGGACGCCGTTTATGCGGCCGGCCCCCGCTTTAAAAGTTCAAGCTACGGCGTCATTCAATTTGCGCCGAACGGAGCGTTTACGTGGAATAATTACCGGCTGCTTGTCCCGGCGATTATTGCATCGTCGGCAAAAAAGCGCGGATTCGTTTCTATAAAATATTTTCCCGGCCGCGCGCTCATGCAAGAATACGACGGCGTTTTGACCTTTCAGTTCGACGGTATGAAAAACGAAGTCAACTTTTTGTATAAGATCGAAGACGGCGGCATACGCATGGAAGATACGGCGTCCAATGCCGTCGAAGAGGGGCGCATCACTAAGCGCGCGCTCAGTCCGCTTGTTATGTTTTTCGGCACGGAACGGTAAGTATGGCGTTTATTCAGTTTTCGCAGGTGTCGCTGGCATTCGGCGACCGAGCTATTTTGACGAATGTTTCGGTGAATCTCCAGACGGGCACCAAAGCGGCGCTCACCGGAGCGAACGGAGCGGGAAAATCGACGCTCATCAAGGTGATGGCGGGCATCATTGAGCCGGATTCAGGTTCCCGCGTCGCCGAAAAAAAGAGCCGGATTGCCTATCTTCCGCAGTCGGGGCTGACGCATTCAGGCTGCACGCTGCTTGAAGAATGCGACCGCGCTTTTACCTTCGGCTACGAGCTGCAAAAGGAAATCGACGATTTAGGCGACGAGCTGAAAACAAATCCGCCGAATGCTGAAAGCCTGCTCGTCCGGCAGGCGGCGCTCATCGCTTGCCTTGAAGACAGCGGCTGGCACCGCAGGCAGGCGACGGCGGAAAGCGTTTTGTCCGGACTCGGCTTTGCGCGTTCGGATTTTACGCGGCGCACGGAGGAGTTTTCAGGCGGCTGGCAGATGCGCATCGCGCTTGCAAAGGCGCTCATGCAGCATCCCGACATTCTGCTCCTCGACGAGCCGACCAACTACCTCGATCTTGAAGCGCGCACGTGGCTTGAACAATTTTTGCTCAATTTCAAAGGTGCCTTTTTGCTCGTCAGCCACGACCGCTATTTCCTCGACACGACGATAACCGAAGTCTTCGAACTGTTCGGCGGGCAGCTCAAACGCTATCCGGGCAATTTTACGCATTACGAGCAGGTGCGAGCGAGCGAACTGCAAACGCTCATCGCCGCATACGAACAGCAGCAGCAAGAGATTGCGCATCTTGAAGACTATATCCGAAGATTCGGCAGCAAGGCGACGAAGGCGGCTCAGGCGCAGTCCCGGCAAAAACAGCTCGACAAAATCGTTCGTATCGAAATTCCCGAACAGCTCAAAAAGATTCGGTTCAGTTTTCCGCCGGCGCCGCATGCCGGGCGGCTGGCGCTCAGGTTGCACGATATTAAAAAATCCTACGGCAGTGCGCCGAATGTCATCGACGGTTTGGACCTCGTGATTGAAAACGGGGAGCGGCTGGTGGTCGTGGGGCGGAACGGCGAGGGAAAATCGACGCTCCTTCGCATCATTGCCGGGGAGGATGCGGATTTTTCAGGCGAAGTGAAGGCGGGCGCGGGCGTGACGGTCGGCTATTTTTCGCAAGACAGCGCCGAACGCATCAGCGGAACGGAGCGCGTGCTCGATTACGTTGAAAACCGCGCGCCGCTTGAGCTCATTCCGAAAGTCCGCGACATGCTCGGCTCGTTTTTATTCCGCGGCGACGATGTGTTTAAGCCGCTTAATGTCCTTAGCGGCGGGGAAAAGAGCCGCATCGCGCTGCTTACCCTCCTTTTGGAGGCGCATAATTTTTTGGTGCTCGACGAGCCGACCAATCATCTCGACATGCATTCAAAGGATGTGTTGCTGGACGCTTTAAAAGATTTCGGCGGCACGGTGATTTTCGTCAGCCACGACCGCGGTTTTATCGAATCGCTTGCAACGCGCGTGCTTGAACTCAAAGACAGAAAGCATCGGGAGTTTCCGGGCGGCTACGCCTATTACGTTGAGCGGCTGGAGGCGGAGGCGAACGGATGTGCGGCGGCCGAAGGGGAGCGCGGCGGCGCGCGGCAGAGCGCGGAAGAGGGCAAGAGCGCTTCAAAGCTGCTTTGGGAAGAGGCGAAGCGGGCGCAAGCCGAACGGCGCAAGGCGGAAAGGGAAGTGAAAGCGTTGGAAGACGAAATTGCCGCCGTCGAATCGCGGAAGCAGGAGCTGGAAACGCTTTTAGGGGATCCCGCCGTCTATTCGGACGGACAAAAGGCGCGGAAGACACAACAGGATATCGATGCGCTTACCGCACGGCTGGATACTTTAACTGCCGACTGGGAGCGCGCGCTGGAAGCGGCTGCATCCGATTCCGAGTAACGGCGGGCGGAGGCGGTCGCTCCGATGCATTACGCGCGTGCTTTCAGTGAGCGCGCGTCAAACGCGGACTTTTTTCCATTCAGAAAGGAGCGTATGCGCGTCCTGACCGAGCAGCAGTTTGGCAAACAAAAGAGCCGCTTTGGAAAATGCCGTTTCGAGCGTCTCCCACTCTCCGGCTGAAAACGGAGACAAAACGTAAGAGGCGACGTCCGGGCAGTCTGCGGGCTTTCCGATGCCGAAGCGGAGGCGCCAAAAGTCGGCCGTGCCGCAGTGCGCGCGGATGGAGCGGAGCCCATTGTGTCCGCCAAGTCCGCCCGCCCACTTCAAACTGAGCGTTCCCGGCGGAAGTTCAAGCTCATCGTGAATGACAAGGATTTCTTCCGGCCGGATTTTATAAAACCCTGCGAGCGCGGCGACGCTTTGCCCCGAATTGTTCATGTATGTTTCAGGCTTGAGAAAATAGATCCGTTCCGCGGCGTTTTTTGCCGCTTGCAGCGGCCGCCCGTCCTTCGTGTCGGCGATGCCCGCTGCAAAAAACAATTCCGCCAAGCGCTCAGCTTCGCTTGCGGCGAAGGTCCCGAAAAACTTTGATTGCCAACTCAATTTCGATAGGAACGGGATGCTTTCGGCAAATTGCCATGCGGCGTTGTGGCGCGTGCGCTCATACTCTCTGCCGTAGTTTCCCAAAAATGCAGTTAGCCGAATCATTCTCGGTTCCAGTTGCCGCGCGCAGGATAATACGACCACAGACCGACATTTGCGTAATTTGCGCTCGCACCCGCCGCCGTTCTGCGGAATTGGAGTGCGGCGTAGAGGTTCGCCTGTGTTTCGATTTTATCCGGATTTGAGCAAAAGAGAACCCTGATGATGTACGGCGAATACATAATTTCTTTTGCGTTGGTAGAAAAATCGGAAGGTGCACCGGCGGGCTTCCCGTGCGCATCAAGCGTAACGCGGTAGATGCCGTTGCCGTTTGAGCCGAGCAGCAGGGAATCTCCCGTTACGGCAAGCGAAACGATTGCGCTGGACGTTGCCATATTCGACGCTGTGAGCGCCGGAGGTTTTGGTTTGCCCTCTTTCCAATACGCGTCGAATGCGGTTGCATCCTTTTGGTAATCGGCGACGGCAAAGCTGTACAGATCCGTTCCGGAGGCGTAGTAAACATAGCGCGCATCTTTCTTTTCCGTGCTGCTCTTGGCCGTTTCGTCCGTTACGGCGGTAAGATAATCTAAAAAGCGAACGTTTCCGGCAAAATAGACGGCGGAAAAAGTGTTTAATCCGGCGCCCCTTTCGCCCTTTACGATAGGAGCCGCCTTTGTATCCGTTCCATCGAGTTCGATGACGCCGTAATTTCCGGCGGCCGTATTACCGTAGGCGGTATTCGCTTTGGCCGATGATGCGCCGCCGCCTCCGATTCTGATATACGCCTTCCGGTGTTCCGGCTGCGGCGCATTCGTGCAAAAAAGGTGGACGCTTGCATCCGTCAGATAGCTTGAATTGATTTGAGACAAATAAGCTGCAATCGCGCCGTTGATAGCGGTAAGTTCCGTCCACATGCCTCCGATTTCTTTGCAGCAGTACAATTTTAATGCGGACGGAACGTTCCGGCCGCTTTCGTTATTTTGCTTGAGCGTATAGCCGAGCGCGTACACGTTCTTTTCGTCGGCCGCGACTTTGATAAAATAGATTCCTTTAAACGAGGAGGAAAAATAATCGTAGGAAAGCGGCGGCGGCGCGTTCGGCGCGTCTTGCCACGCTCCGTGCACGGCGTCGGCGGCTTTTTTGTATTTTATCGTGCCGTTCTGCATAAAAAGATATTCCGTAGAATTGTCCGTAAAGCGCACGATGGAATTGATGTTTCCGGGAACGGTCGCGCTTTCAAGCGGTACTTCTCCCCGTATTCCCTGAAAAATCGCATCGTAGCAGCCGGTAAACAGGCAGGCGCCCAGTGCGGCGAGCGCCGACAGTATTCGTTTCATGAAAATCTCCTAGAAGTGGTAGCGGACGGCAAGCTGCGCCGTCATAAACAGGCCGTAATCCGGTTTGGCGTTGGGCGTGGTTGTGTGCCACTGCGGAAGATAGAGGAAGTCCGCGCCGAGCCCGAACGACCAGCCTTCCGAAAACCGGTAATACGCCGCCGTTTCCGCTTTGAGTACGAATCCCGGAAAGTATTTTTTGTTCTGCGACGTTTCAAATGCAAAACCCGTCGTTACCGTTATCGGAAACTCAAAGCGCCAAACCGTCGGTTGCGCGGCCGCTCCGAAAGTAATCGGAATGAACGTAAAGACATTGCTTCCGAGCGTGAGGTTGTAGCCGGCCATCAACTCTCCGCCGACGGCAAGCCAGCTGTTCAAAAAGCGGAAGTAGCCCAGATGCGCCGCCCCGCCGATGTACATTTGCTTTTGGAAATTCAGTGGGAAATTCGCCATCAGCCCGATTTTAATGTACTGGTCTCCCGCGCCGTTCGTCTTGTACGAAACTGCGCCGTCATCCGGCAGCGTACCGATGGGCTCGCTCGCTTTCTGTGAAAAAACCGGCAGCGCATATGCAATGAAAAGCGCTGCCAATACAAACCGTTTCATAAATCCTCAAGAAAATAAAAAAATTGCGGGGACGCCGAAAAACCGGCGCATTCCCGCCGTCCTTAAATAAGTTGTTTCATTATAAAGAGTTACAAAAAACAACCGTTCCCATAGTATTTAAAGAGCAAACAAAGTATAGTGACTATACCTGTTTTGGTGTCTTTCATCAATGAAAATACTATCTTCAAAAAAAGGTAACACAGACTATGGCAGCACAAATTATAGACGGAAAAGCGATTGCGGCAAAAATCCGCGCGGAAATTGCGGAAGAGGTTTCGGCATTGAAGGCAGAAGGTATTGTTCCCTGCCTTGCGGTTATTGTCGTCGGCGCGGATCCTGCAAGCATGTCGTATGTGCGGGCGAAGCGCGCGGCGTTGGCCGAAGCGGGAATGATCGACCGCACCATTATGCTCGAAGAGCGGACGGCGGAAGCGGAGCTTTGCGCGCTGATTCAAAAACTGAACGCGGATGATTCCGTGCACGGGATTTTGGTGCAGCTGCCGCTTCCGGCTCATATCAAAAAAGAAAGGGCGCTCCTTGCAATCGATCCGAAAAAGGATGTGGACGGCTTTCATCCGCTCAATGTCGGCAATTTTGCAATCGGCAAAAAGGCCTTCGTGCCGTGTACGGCAGAGGGAATCGTGATGCTGCTGCGGCGGTCGGGCATTCAAACTGCCGGACGGCACGCCGTCATTGTCGGCCGCTCGGACATTGTCGGAAAGCCGTCGGCGCTTCTCCTTTTGCAAAGAGAATGGGACGCGACCGTTACCGTCTGCCATTCGAAAACGGCCGATCTTGCGCGTTTTACCCGGCAGGCGGATATTCTGATTGCCGCGGCGGGACGGCCGGGCATGATCGCAGGCGACATGGTTAAAGCGGGCGCTGCCGTAATCGATGTCGGCGTAAACCGCATTCCCGACGAAACGAAAAAGTCGGGCTTCCGGCTTACCGGCGATGTCGATTTTGAAAGCGCCCGCGAAAGAGCCGCCTTTATAACGCCCGTGCCCGGCGGCGTCGGCCCTATGACCATCGCGATGCTTTTGACGAACACTTTACAGGCGGCTTCTTCTGCGCGCTGCCGGAAAATAAACGAGCTGTTTTAAGCGAGGAATATATGTTGTTTTTGTGGTATCCGAACTGTTCCACCTGCAGGAAGGCAAAAAAGTGGCTGGATGCGCATAACGTGCGCTATAGCGAGCGGGACATAAAAGAAGCGCCTCCTTCCGCCGACGAATTAAAAGAATGGCGCCGCTTGAGCGCCTTGCCGCTTAAAAAGTTCTTCAACACAAGCGGCCTTGCGTACAAGGCGCTGCGCCTTAAAGAGCGCTTCGATTCTTTAACCGATGACGAGCGGTATGCGCTGCTTGCTTCCGACGGGATGTTGGTAAAGCGTCCGCTGCTTATCTTTGGCGACTGCGTGCTCGTAGGTTTTAGGGAAGCGGAATGGGAACGCGCTTTAGAAGTGGCGGAGCAGTAATTGAATCCGGCTGCAATGCGCTGAATCTGTTTTGCGGGAAGGCCTGTCCGCCGCCGGAATGATTGCCGCGCACGCGCTAGCAGTCGTTTCGGTCGCGCCAAGTTCCCCGCTGCCCCATGTGCGCTCTTTGACGGAAACTGCTTTCCGGCTGCGGTGCCGTCTTTTCCGGCGCATCAAAAAACACATAATATATAGAAAAGAATCAAGCGCTTTTGCCCGCGCGTACGCAAGCGGAAGCGCGCGTACATCAATTCCCGAAAATTGTGCATTCCTTTTCTTGACAGATTGAATTTTCGCCTTTATGGTCTCTTACACCATCCATTTATCAGGAGCCGCTCATGAATGCCCGCAAACGTTTTACCATCCGCACACGCCTATTGCTCTATTTTGGTTTTCTGAGCACGGTTTCGATTTGCGGATTGAGTCTTATTGCGGTTTTTCAGGCGCGGCAGTCTCTTACGGTGCGTATTCAGTCGAATTTGCATACGATTGCCGAAGATCAAGCTAAACTTTTTGAAGAGCGGTACATTACTTCGCCGAAATCGAATCTTGAAACGCTCGCAGCGTGCCCGACAATTTCCGATCCGGAAGTGCCGCCAGACGTAAAGATGGCGTTTTTAGCGCAGGAACTCAAACGCAATCAGGCGCTCGGCTGGCATCGGGTCATGTATGCGGCGGAAAACGGCATCCGCTGGTACACGGACGGCTCCATGAAAAAGGACAGCAAGGAAAAAAAATGGTTTAAGCTGATAAAAGAGGACGGGATGTATTTGAGCAGCCCGCATTTGTCGCCGGACGAAACACGCATCGAATACCGAATGGCGATTCCCGTTCACGGTATACACGGCGGAACAATCGGCATTATCGCGGTTGAATACGATGCGCTCCAAATGTCAAAGGATAGCGAAAAGATTAAGCTCGGGCGGGGCGGAAAGCTCTATCTCCTTGATAAAAAAGGAATTACAATCGTTGCGCCGGACATTGAAGAAGTAAAGCAGAGCATAAAGAACAAAAAATCCACGGCGGAGCTGGCAAAAGAAAATGCGGCGCTTGAAAAGCTTGCGGCGTTTGAAGAGCGCGCGCTCGCCGACCAGAATACCGGCATCGGCTTTTACACGTACAACGGGACGACCAAAACCGCCGTGTACGCAAAGGTTGCGCAGACGGATTGGACGCTTATCGTTCATGCCGAAGCAAAAGAATTCATGGGATCAATCTACCGGCTCATCCGGATTTTGGGCGTTATCGCTTCTGCGATTATTTTACTCGTCATCGGGGTAACGATTATTCTGTCGCACCGGCTCAGTCGGCCGCTTGTGTCGACGGCGGAGGCGCTGAAAAATATTGCGGAGGGGGAAGGAGATTTAACGGTGAGCCTTCCGATGCGCGGCAACGACGAAATCAGCGATATTTCGCTCTTTTTCAACAAGACGATTCAAAAGCTCCGGAAATCGATCGGGTCGGTTGGTAAGCATAGCGTGATTATGGAAGAGCTCGGCAACTCGCTTGCGGTCAGTATGACGAAGACGGCGCTGTCCATCGATGAAATCCGTGCGAGCATCGAGGGCGTGAAGGCGCAGGCGATTGAGCAGACGACGAGCGTTTCGGAAACGACGGGAACGGTCAACCGGATTATCGGCAACCTTGAGGCGCTCAACGGGAATATTGAAAATCAAGCGGCGAGCGTGATGCGTTCGTCGGCGTCGATTGAGCAGATGGTTGCGAATATCGATTCGATCACGCAGTCGCTTGAAAAGAGCAATGCGCTGGCGAAGACGCTTGCCGAAGCGACGGCGGAGGGCAAACAGACGCTGCTCAATTCGAACACGGTAACGCAAAAGATTATCGAACAGTCGGGCGGCCTCCTTGAAGCGAGCAATGTCATTCAAAATATTGCCGAGCAGACGAACCTGCTTGCGATGAACGCGGCGATTGAGGCGGCTCACGCGGGGGAAAGCGGCAAGGGCTTTGCGGTTGTTGCCGATGAGATTCGGAAATTGGCGGAGGAGTCGAGCGCGCAGGGCAAGTCGATTACGGAAACGCTCCGCCACTTGAGCGATGAGATTGCGGTGCTGTCGTCGTCGACGCAAATCGTCGAAGAGAAGTTCAACGCCATCTTTAATCTGTCTGAAAGCGTCCGCGGCATGAGCGCCGAATTGACGTCGGCCATGCATGAACAGGAAAACGGCAGCAAGGAAGTGCTTGAGGCCATTAAACGCATCAGCGCCATCACCGCCGACGTGAAAACCGGCTCGGAAGAAATGCTGAGCGGCGGGCGCGGCATCTTTGAAGAGATGCACAAGCTGGACAACCTGACGCTCCGCATTAAAGACAGCATGAACGAAATGTCCGAAGGCGTCACGCAAATCAGCACCACCGTCCAAGAAGTCGACGACCTCGCCCAGAAAAACGAGCTGAGCATCAAGCGCCTCGCGCACGAAGTGAAAAAGTTTAAGGTCTGAGGCGGTCGGGAAAACAGGTACGTATATGATAATGAGGCTCGGCCGACCGCTTCCCATTTTGCCTACGGGCAAAATGGGCTAGTGGGTTGCAGAACTTGGCAGGCGGGAAAAAAGACACGTCCATGAATGAGGTTCGGCCGCCTGCCGCCAGTTTGAGGGGAAGGACTCCGTAAAGAGACTACCCATCGTGCAGGCTGCGCTGCTTTCGCTCACGCGAAACCGGTTAGCAGGCGAGCAGCGCCTTGGGCGCCTATTACCGCAGCAGGGCGTTGAGTTTTAGTGAAAAATCGTCTTTTATGGAGTGTTCGGCTGCGGCGCGGGCGCCTTGTTGGGCTTCTTTTCGGGAAAGCTTTCCCATTCTTTCGCCGGTTGAGAGCGTCAGAATGTCTTTGCCGCTTGCGCAATCGGAAAGGGTGCAGGTTAAGGCAAAGCGCGTAAAGTAGATTGCGCTTTCCGGATGCTTTTCGATGTCTTCGTAGGAAACTTGTACCGTGCAGCGGTATGCGGCCTCTGCGTCGGATGCAATAACGCCTGCGCCGAAACCGTTTATGACGGACGCAGCCGCAGCAGCAATCCTCCCGTTGTCGTCTCCGGAAACGTTCACCGCAACTTTTATTGCGGAAAGCGCGCTGCGTATGCGGGCTTCAATTTCTGCGGAACTTCCGTATGCGAGCGTCGGGTGCGCGTTCGGCCGGAGCGTCGACAGCACGTTAAGATAGTAATCGTTTTCGGCAGCGCGGGAATACGCCTTCAGCAGCGTTTTGCAGGATTCAAGCGGCGACGGGGGGCCGCCGCTTTCTTGGAGCAGCGCATCGATTGCGGCCGTATTTTTGTTGAGCAGTAACGAATAGTACCGGTCCGCCGCGCCTTTATCCAAAATCGCCCGCGAATAAAACGGTTGATTTTTCGCCGTCCACCGGTCTTTTATCGAAAGTCCGGTAACATCTTTGAGTTTCGACTGTATCCGAATGTCGGAAAGATAGGATGTCAAATCCTTCCCGTCGGAGCGGCTGCTCTGGCTCACCGTTTCTTCCGTATTCACATTTTGAATGATGACCGCAGCTACCGCCGCGACTGCTTTTTTGTCCGCTTCTTCGGCGCTCTTTCCTTCGCCGGTCGCCGCAACATATTCGGTTTCGGCATAGCCCTGGAACGGGTTGGCTACCCACGCCGGCAATTTTGCGCCGCGGGCAGAGAGCGGAAGGGCAGAACCGCACAGAAAAAGGAGGATGAGATGCTTTTTTACCATATGAGCTCCCGAAAAATAAATGCGGCGGTCAAATGATCGCGCATAAATCATGCAGGATTCATGCGCCGCCGCTTTTTCTGCCGCCGCATCAAGGACGCGCCGTCCGTAAGATGGCGCTTGCAGCGCCGAGCCTTTTACAGCCGTGCGCCGGAACGTTTAATCACTTTTTTGATATTGGAATTGCTGTCGACCCAGATTTTCGTATTGTTTTCGATATTTATCAATTCCGTGTCGATAAAATACGTCCGCGTCATTGTGCTGCCGTCCGAATCGACAATCGTCTTGACGTACCCCTGCATCATAAAATCCGCGCCGGTTTCATTTCCGAGCGACTTTGCCGTTTTTTCGCTTGCATTCATCTGCTGATCCATGCGCTCGGCGCGGACTTCTTCCCGTTCGGCAACGGACGCGACAAAATCCGCCTTCCCGCTGTTGATGAGCGCCGCCTCAAGCTTTTTCGTTAATATTTCGGTGTCGATATGCTCGTCGCTTTTATTGCGGTAGGAGCCGATGATGATGACCGGCAATTTACCGGCATGCTGTGCGGGGAAGGTCGCAATGCGTGGAGACGTAACGCATTGCTCGATGATTTGCTCGGCGGCAAGGCGTACATCCGTATCGTTCCAATAGCCGCTTAAATCGATGACGGTATCGGAACTGACGCGGCTGACCTTTGTCGTCGCGCACGATGCAAACAACAGTGCTGCTGCCAAAGCGGTAAAGATCGTGAGAGCGGTGTTTTTTTTCATCGGAGCCTCCGCTTATTCGCTTTTTGCCGGAGCGGTGTTGAGCAAATGATACTTTTCAAGCGCTTCGGCAACTTTTTCTTCCGTTATTTTTGTTTTTTTGTCGACCGCATAATCGTCAATGATTGAATTGACCGTCGGCACCACCGCCTTTAATGGAAGATACATGAGCACGTATACCACTCCGTCCTGATCCTGCCAGTAATCCTTCCGCGTAGAGCCGGTAAGCACGGCGGCTGTGCGTTCAACCGTCGCCTCTTCCATAAAGTTTAAGACATCATCTTTAACGCCCGTGTCTTCGGCATAGGTTGTCAGCACGGATTTGATGGTCGTCTGCGTCATGCGCGCAAGATTTGCGCGGCCGTTCGTTTCGGCAACTTTCATGGAATTGATGGTGTTCGACATTTTACCGCTTCCGACTGCGTAGATTCCGTCGGAGCTTTCCTTGCCGGAAAACACCCAATCCGGGCGGGCAACGCCGTCCGCTCCCTTTGCCGCAGGAATTTTATCCGCAGCCTTCTTTGTCGATGCGCATCCGGCAAGCGCGATCGCTAGGGAAAACGCAAAAATAATGACCGTATTCTTCATACAAACTCCATAAATATAAATATCGCCGATGGTAGCACATTTGTCCGGTTTGCACAAACGCGCCGCTGTCTGTATAATCCGGCCGTTATGGAAAATACCACGATAGTTACGGACAGCCCTGTCGGCCGGCATCTTGATGCGATTGGCGAATCGAATCCTATTTCTTACCTCTTATTTGACAAAAAGAAGATAAAGCTGGTTGCAAAAATTACCATCGGGCGGGAAAGCGATAACGATGTTGTTGTGGACAACAGACTTGCCAGCCGCCGCCATGCGGTGATTCAGAAAATCCGGCACGATTATTTTATTAAAGACGAAAAAAGTACGAACGGCACCTTTGTCAACGGGCGGCGCATTCCTGAAGATAAATATGTAAAACTTACCGGCGGGGACAAAATTACCGTCGGTTCGGCAAATCTTGTTATTTCGTAGAGGATGACGCACATGAGCGCACATTTTGTCGATCGGCTGCAGGAACTTGCGCCGGGCGGGACGCTTCCGGGGCATCAGTATCTGTCCGATTTGACGGAACGCTGCATCGCCGTCCTTGAACATGAGGATGCCTCGTATCGGCCGTATTCGTCCGCTTCCGGGAAGAGCGGCGGCCTCCTTGATTTTACGGCGGACGCGCTTCCGCTCGTTATTGTGCCCGACATTCATGCGCGATCGTATTTTTTGGCCAATATTCTTGCATACACGCCTCCGGAAGGTTTTTTGCAGAACGGCAGGCGGACGATTCTTGAGGCGTTGGGCGAAGGCGCCGTGCAGGTCGTGTGCGTCGGGGATATTTTGCATTCGGAGCTGCGCGGAAAAAAGCGGTGGGAGGCGGCGTTGGAAGAATACGCCTCCGGCTCGTCTTTCGGGCAGGCGATGGAAAGCGAAATGGCCGAAGGGCTTTGCGCATTATGCTTGCTCATGGAATGTAAGTGCGCCTTTCCGTCCGCGTTCCACTGCCTCAAAGGAAATCACGAAAATATTTTAAATGCGGCAGGCGCCGGTAACTATCCGTTCCGGAAGTTTGCCGATGAGGGACGCATGACGCGCCGGTTTATGGAACGCACGTACGGCGAAACGATTTTGATGCTGATTGCGCGCTTTGAAAAAGCATTACCGCTTCTGGCCGTCTTTTCAAACGGGATGGTCTCTCACGCCGAACCGTTCCGAAGTTTTACGCGGAAGGAATTGATTGACGGCATGACCTCCGGGGCGGTCGTCGGTGCGCTGACGTGGACGCGGAACGACGAAGCGCGCGCCGGAAGCGTTGCCGCAATGCTTGCACAGCTGTCCGGACGGCCGGATTGGGAGCGGCTTACCTATTTCGGCGGCCACCGGCCGGTTTCCGGCCGCTACGCGCTCCGGGAAGGCGGTCTTTTTGTGCAAATTCATAATCCGATGGAGCAAAATATTGCGCTCGCGTACCCCGACCGCCCGTTCAATCCCGATACGGATATCGTAAGCGTTGCGCCTAAGCCCTAATGCGCACGGGGAGCGGAGTACGCTCAAGCGGTTTGCGTCGGATGACCGGAGCTGTCGTTTCGGGGGCCGGCATTTTTACTATTGGGAGGAATTATGAAGGAAACGGCGCCGCAATCCATCGGCAAATATAAAGTGATTGAATTGATTGCCAAAGGCGGCATGGGAACGGTCTATAAGGCGGTGCACCCGTCTTTGAAGCGGCAAATTGTCATAAAAAAGCTTTCTGCGCGCCGGAATGCCGCCAATATTGAGCGCTTCAAGCGGGAGGCGCAGATTCTGCTCGACCTGCAAAGTCCGTACATCGTGCACTTGTTCGATTATTTTACCGAAGGTTCGTACCGCTACATGGCTGAAGAATTGGTTGACGGCATCGCGCTCGACAAGCTGCTTGCAAAACAGACCGTATTGAGTCCGCAGCTTGCCATGCTCATCATGCAGGACGCCTGCTTTGCGCTCAAGTATGCGCACGCAAAAGATATCGTGCACCGCGACATCAAGCCCGGTAACATATTGATTTCCAAACGCGCCGAAATAAAGCTTGCCGACTTCGGCATCGCGACCGGCGACAAGGATTCGGAAGCGGCCTCTCTGACCGAACAGGGCACGGCGCTCGGAACGCCTGCCTACATGCCGCCTGAGCAATTTGAAAACAGCGCGGCGGTTGACGCCCGCGCAGACATTTATGCGCTGGGCGTGATGCTCTACGAAATGGTAACCGGCGCCAAACCGTACCCGTCCGCGCTTTCAATCGGTACGCTGAACGCAATCAGAAAGGAAAAATATACGCCGCCGAAGAAAATCGATAAGACGCTCCCGCCTGCGGTTTGCCGCATCATCAAAAAAGCGATCCGCGCAAGCCCCAAGCGCCGCTACCAGTCGGTCGCGCCGCTGCTGAAGGAAGTGCAGCGGTATCTGCGGCGTTATGACGTTCATGCAATCCGCGTGCAGCTTGCGCGTCTGGTGCATGCGCCTATGCTCCTCAAAGAATGCGCCTACGTGCCGAAAAACCGCAGGCTCAAAACGGCGCTGCTTGCGGCTGGCGCTGCGGCTTTGTTTGCTGCGAGCTTTTCACTGTGCTGGTTCGGCGGTATAATCCACCGGTACGCCTTACGGAAGTGGTTTGTTCCGGTAAAAATCGAAATGCAGATGCCTGCGTTCAGCGCGGCGCATTCCGATCTTCCGGTAAATGTGTTTTTCTTTCGGAATAACGGAGCGGACATTCCCGAAGTGCCGCATACCCGCCGCGCATTGAAGGCGGATAAAGCGGCGTCCGGCACGGCGAAGCGAAAAAATATCCGGTATACGACCAAGCCGGTTTTCTTACGGCGCGGGGCCTACCGGATAAAAGTTGCGGCCGGTCCGTATGTGTGGTGGGATTCGTTTCGCGTAGAAAAGGAAGCGGTAACCGTTTCATCCACTTTTTTGACGGACATGCGCCGCCCGCTCAAGCTCAATCTCCATGCGTTTGACGGCGTAAGCGGTAAGGAAATCAGCGCGCGGACGGCATTCCGCGTGTTTTATAACGGTGCGTGGCGGAAAGTCGGCGAGCTGCCCAAAGACAAAATGCTGACGGGCGCGGTGTGGAAAATCAAAGTAAGCTGTCCGGGCTACCGCGACGAACTATTTTCCCTGCTTTCGGATTGGTATCAGGACGAGCTGTTCGTATCGGCGAACATGGCGCCTTTGGACGGAAACGGCGCAAAAAAATAGCGGGCGCTGCGCGGCCTTCGGCATATCGGCGGAGAGCGGCTGCGTGCAAACAGTATGGTATGGAGTGTGAGGTTTTATGAGAATTACGAAATTAGGCGAAGAGATATTGCGGGAAAAGGCTGCTCCGGTTACGGAGATTAACGATGAAATCCGCGCGCTTACGGCGGAAATGTTCGACGCCATGCTTGAAGCGAACGGGGTCGGTCTTGCAGGCCCGCAGGCGGGGCATAAACTGCGCCTTTTTGTCGCTCTGGCCGATGACGACGTGCGGCGGGTCTTTATCAATCCGCAAATTATTGCGACATCCGCAGAAACGTCCGACTACGAAGAGGGCTGCCTCAGCATCCCGCAGGTTTACGAATCGATTACGCGTCCGGCAAAGGTAACCGTGCAGGCGTTCGATGAAAACGGCAAGCCCTTTACGCTTGAAGCCGACGGGCTTTTGGCGCGCATTATCCAGCATGAGTATGATCACTTAGAGGGGATTTTATTTATCGACCGGGGCGATAAAGAGTTTGCCGAAAAAACCGAGCGGCAGTTTGCGCTCCGTGCCGAACGTGCGCGGCAAAAAGAAGCGGAACAGGAGCGTAAAAAGAAGCGCATTGCGGCAAAGCGCGCGGCAAAAGAAGCCAAGCACAGCGGCGGAAGCGGGACGGTGTAGATGGCGGCCTTACGAGTTTTGTATGCGGGCAGCCCCGACCCGTCGGCGCGGACGCTTGAACTGCTTTTGGCCGCGGCCGATTCGTGCGGCTTTGAGATTTGCGGCGTGCTTTCCAATCCGCCGAGCGCGCGCGGCAGACGGAAAACGCCGGAAGCGACTCCGGTTGCCTCCTTTGCCGAACGGAATTTGCTCCCGACTTTTACGCCGGAGCATCTTGACGGCGCGTGCCGCGCAGAGATTGCCGCCGTCCGTCCGGATATTTTGGTGTGCTTTGCATACGGCCACATTTTCGGCCCGAAGTTCATGGCGCTCTTTCGATTCGGCGGTCTCAACCTGCATCCTTCCGCGCTGCCGAAATACCGCGGCTGCGCGCCGGTGAATGCGGCCATTCTCAACCGCGATGCGGCCACCGCTTTTTGCGTGCAGACTATCAGCCGGGCAATGGATGAAGGCGACATTGTTGCAGAGGAGCCGGTTTTGTTGACCGGAAAAGAGACCGCCGGAACGCTTTTGAACGCCGCAGCTGAACGGGGAGCGGCTCTTTTGGCGAATGTACTCCGTACTGTTGCCGAGACGGAGCGGATTCCGGAAGGGCGGGCGCAAACCGGCGCGGCAAGCTACACGTCCGTTATTTCCAAAGAAGATGCGAAAATCGATTGGTCAAAGTCCGCCGAAGAAATCGACGCGGCCGTCCGCGCCTATTCGCCGGCTCCCGGCGCATGGACGACGGAAAACGGCTCCGTGCTGAAAATCATTGCGGGACATGCCGTCGGCTCAGAATACTGGGGAGCCGGTACGGCTGCACGTGAGGGGGCCGGCCATCCGTGCGGCGCCGTTTGCGCCGTCGATAAAGAAGAAGGCATCATCATCCGCTGCAAAAGCGGGCTGTATGCCGTTACCGAATTGCAGCGGCAAAGCAAAAAGGCTGCGGGCTTTAAGGAATTCATGAACGGCGCGCGAGGATTTGTGGGCACGGTGCTGGGAAGCGAATAGGGCTGGCTTGCCGTTCGCTGTGCGTCAGACAATCGGCTACTTACTGAATCTCGTCAAAAACGCTTTGGTGCGCTCTTGCGTCGGATCGTCGATAACGGCCTCCGGCGCGCCTTCTTCGACAATCGCCCCGCCATCCATAAAGATGATGTGACTGCTGATTTCCCGCGCAAACGACATTTCATGCGTTACCACCGCCATCGTCATTTTTTTTGCGGCCAGCTTTTTTATCACGCCGAGAATCTCTCCGGTCATCTCAGGATCGAGCGCGCTCGTCGGCTCGTCGAATAGCAGCACCTCAGGCTCAAGCGCAAGGGCGCGCGCAATGCTGACGCGCTGCTGCTGCCCGCCGGAAAGCTGACAGGGATAGCAATCCCGTTTGTCGATGAGTCCCATCTGCTCAAGAAGCGTGAGCGCAGTTTGTTCTGCAGAGTGCTTATCTTTTTTCAATACATGGATTTGCGCGTCCGTTACGTTGCGCAGCACGGAAAAATGCGGGAACAAATTGAAATTCTGAAAGACGAGTCCGGTCTTCAAAACGATGCGCCGGAGCTCCTCCTTGTCCGCATAAACGCCGTCGTCTACCAGCGTCTTTCCGCAGACGGTAATTTTTCCGTGCTCGACCCGCTCAAGATGCGAGATGCAGCGTAGGACGGTCGACTTTCCCGAACCGCTCGGCCCGATGATGCTGAGCACTTCGCCGCGCCGCACGGAAAACGAGATGTCTTTGATAACGTCGAGCGTTCCGAATGATTTTTTGAGCTTGCTCACTGTAATGATTTTTTCCGAATCGTTTTCCGTCATTTGTAGTAATCCAATTTTTTTTCGAGCGCGGTAAAGGCGGCAGAGACGCCCCAATTCATAACAAAATAGAAAAATCCCGCAATGAAAAGCGGTATGAACGACGAAAGCGCGCTCTGCCGCTCCTTTGCGACCATTAAAAGCTCGGCAACGCCGATGACATTCACCAACGCCGTATCTTTTACGAGCGTAATGGCTTCATTTCCCATCGCGGGCACAATCCGCTTGATTACCTGCGGTATGATGATATAGAAGAACTCCTGCGTCCGCGTGTAGCCGAGGACTTTCGACGCTTCGTACTGCCCGGACGGAATCGATTCGATGCCGCCGCGGTAGATTTCTGCAAAATACGCCGCATAGTTTACCGAAAGCGCAATGATGGCGGCGGTAAAGCGGTCCCATCTAAACGCGATGCTGTAACCGAAAGTTTTATTGACATAGAGAATGAACAGGCCGGGCGCAAAGTAAACCGCCAAAAGCTGCAGCATGAGCGGCGTTCCGCGTATAATCAGCAAAAAAATGTTGGTCGTGCCGCGGAGTGCGCCGTTTTTGGACATTCGCCCGAGCGCGATGGGAATTGCAAGCGGAATTGAAAACAGGATCGTAAGGAAAAAAAGTTCAAGCGATGTTGCAGAACCGTGCAGCATCGCTTTGAGCATTTTTATGTACCGGATGCTTAGCATTTTTAGGCTTATTTTCCGATTACGCTCATGTCCCGCCCGAACCAGCGTTCGGAGATGGCGGTAACGGTACCGTCGGCAGCCATCTGTTCAAGGAGCGCTTGTACTTCGTCCCGGAGCTTTATGTTGTCCTTCCGGAATGCGATGCCGTATTTCTCTTTGGCCAGCGGCTCTGCAACCGTAACAAGCGGTTTTCCGCTTTGCGCAATGTCATACGCGGCCACAACGCTATCCATGACAACGCCGTCAATGCCGCCGACCAGTAAATCGTTGAGCGCCGTCAAGTTATCCTTGAAAAAAATCGTTTCCTTCAGGGAATCGGCAAAGGCTGCGTCGGCGCTTACCACATCCTGCGCAGTGGAGCCGCTTTGCACGCCTAAGCGCTTATCCGCCATGTCGGCGAGGCCCGCGATGCCGCTTTCGGCCCGAACGACTAGCACTTGCTCATTGTCGAGGTACGCCTTCGTAAATGCGAGCGCCGCTTCCCGTTCCGGCGTCATTGTCAGGCCGTTCCAGATGCAGTCGATTTTACCGGTGGCAAGTTCCATCTCCTTCGCATCCCAATCGATCGGTTGCGCCTGAAATTCGACGCCCAGTCGGCGGGCAACTTCTTTTGCAAGGTCGATGTCATAGCCGACGATGTCGTTATTTTCGTCCCGGAAACCGAGCGGCGGCAGCGAATCGTCCAAGCCGAGCACGAAAACGCCGCGTTCCTTCAATGCTTCAAGCGAATTGTCGCCTACCGGCTGAACCTTTTTGCATCCGGCAAGCGAAAACGCCGCCATAAGTGCGCAAACAACTGCAAGACCTGTTGATTTTTTCATCCTAAAAACTCCTATTCATAAAAAATTATGCGAGCTCCCGCCGATTTTACCGTATTCGATTGCCGTCCGGCTCATACGCAATGCCGCCGGAGCGTTTCATTTTACCGGAAGAGGCGAAGCTGCGCGTTTATGCGTCCGCCGTCTTCCGTTTTGCTTTTTCGATAAACGCGCGCAATGCCGCAATTTGCTCCTGCACTTTGTTGGGCGCCGCTCCGCCGTCCGTCCGCCGCGCCTGCACGCACGCTTCCGGCGATAAAAGCGAATAAATATCATCGCAAATCAACTGCGAACACGACTGAAATTCTTCTATAGATAAGTCTTCAAGCCGACAGTTTTTGCTGAGGGCAAGGCGCACCGCCTGCGCGCTGACCGTATGCGCCGTCCGGAACGGCATCCCTTTTTGCACCAGATAGTCGGCAAGGTCGGTCGCATTCAAAAAACCGTCGCGGCAGCTTGCCGCCATCTTTTCCGTATTCCAGCGCGCGCTTGCAATCATTCGGGTAAACACGCCGACGCAGGATGACGCGGTATCGCACGAATCGAACAAGCTGCGTTTGTCTTCCTGCATGTCCCGGCAGTAGGCAAGCGGCAGTCCCTTCATCATCGTCAGGAGCGCAATCAGATTGCCGTACACGCGCCCCGTCCGTCCCCGAATGAGTTCGGCGAAGTCAGGATTTTTCTTTTGCGGCATAATTGAACTGCCGGTCGACCATTTTTCGCTCAAGTCGATGAAGGCAAATTCGCTTGAAGCCCACAAAATAACTTCTTCGCAAAAGCGCGACAGGTGCATTTGCAAGATTGCAAGTGCGGACGCAAGCTCGAGGCAGTAATCCCGATCGGAGACCGCATCGATTGAATTCGGGGAAATCGAATCGAATCCGAGTTCAGCCGCTTCAAAACGTCTGTCAAGCGGCAGGGGGCTTCCGGCAAGCGCGCACGAACCGATCGGAGAATGGACGAGGCGCTTTTGGGCATCTTGAAGCCGCTCCCAATCGCGCACGAGCATCCAACTCCACGCGCACACATGATGCGAAAGCGTTACCGGCTGGGCGTGCTGCAAATGCGTGTAGCCCGGCATAAGGGTATGCAGGTGGGTCTCGGCAACGGTCAGCAGCGCGGCAACTAAATCCGCAATTTCGCCTTGCAGCTTGGGAATAAAGCGGAGCAGGTAGAGCCGCTCATCGAGCGCAATCTGATCGTTTCGGCTCCGCCCCGTATGGATTTTTTTTCCCGCTTCTCCTGCGCGGTCGGTCAGTACCGCTTCGATAAACGAATGAATATCCTCCGCCGAGCGGTCAACCGTAAGCGTTCCCGCAATCAACTCCTTTTCGATCGACGTAAGCGCTTCGGCAATTTTGTCCGCATCCTCCTGCGAAATAAGCCCTGCGCGTACCAGCATGGCAGCATGGGCGCGGCTTCCTCGAATATCGTCGAGCGCCATCCGCTCATCGTCATGTATTGAAGTTTCAAAAGCGACTGCATCCGCATCCGGCCCGTCTTCAAACCGTCCGTGCCACAATGCCGCGTGATTATCGGCTGTCATCGTCCCGTGTGCCATACGTGCGAGTATAATAAATATTGCCGATGTTTTCAACGAAGCGGAAATTGGTGGGCGTGCGCTTTGAACTTTAGCCGAACGGCGGAAGCGCAACGCGGCGCATGTTCCGGCCGCTCGCTAAAAGGCGAATGCAAGCACTTCGTCGTATTTGTTATAAAAACGTATGGAATATATTTTGATCACTCGTTTATGCGGCGCGGCAAAATAAAAATGCGTCTTTTTCTGTGAAAGCTTTACGTTGCGTTCCGTTCCGCCGGAAAAGCGGAACGTATCGTCTTCATATAGTTTTTCGACAAAGGTATCCTGCCATGTGCTGTTCGGCCGTAATTGCGGAATTGTTGTAAAAACAAGCGTTTTGCCTCCGCTATCATCGGCCGCCGTGATATGGATTCGGGAAATTGTATGATGATTTTCGTCTTCCGTCGTATCCGCAACGATATGGATGAAGCTGTTTTCGCCGCCGTATAGCGTCAGCTCCGCATAGGTTTCGGGATTATTGTCAAACGCGCGCGATGTTTTTAAATGCCGCATTATATCCGCCGCAGAGGATTTTTCCGTTTGCATAGTATGCAACGTCGGCTGCCGTATCGGGAGCGTGCTTGCAAGCGGCGAACAGAAACAGAGCGAAAAACAATGGCGTAAGATATTTTTTCATATGCGGATATTACGGATTAAAATGCTGAATGACAATATCGCCGTCAATTTTATTATTGTGCCACACATTGGAGCGATGGCGCTGCCATGAATAATAATTGGCCAGCACTTCGTTTTTGTCCGTTACAAAATCAACATGAAAACGGTTGGAAATTTCCGTTTTTGAACGGTAGATTTTTACCTTCGTTATAACTTTGGAAATCGTCTCCGTATGCTTCTTGCCGAGCAAGAGCGCCGTCTCCGTCCTCCGATACATTCCCGTTACGGAATATTCTCCTTCGGCACGCTGAGAAATAAACGCGTTATACAACTGCAATGCGCTCGTTCCTTTGGGGAAAACATATTCGCCGCTTTTGATAAATTGTGTGACATCGACTTTCGGAAACGAATCTCTATCATCTCCGTCATCGAGCTTACAGTCGGCAAGGAGCAGGGACGATAGGAAAAGCGCACATAAAAGTATTGTTCGTTTCATGTTATTTTACACCTCGCTGCAAAGAGCATAGCCGCGCGCCCAAAATCAAACAGGCGTGAGGTTGCGGTGTGTTTTATAAAACCGATGGCGGACGAGTACGACGGACGGAAGTGCAAAGCGTTTCGTGCGGACGGTCGGCGTCGCTCGCAGTTTTATCCCTTGCCCCTCTTTCCTTGTGTACGGCGGACGGGGAGGCAGTACGTAAAGAGGATAACCGGTTTACCGTCCGCTACAATTTTGCCGTGCGGAAAAATTGCATAAAGGCTCCCTTTATGTGCTCCGCGCGTTCGGCTTTCCTTTGATTAAACGACTTTCGAGACTTCCAAACTTGCCGCGGACGGCAGATTGGTTATGTCTTTCAAGTTCCGTTCTCCCGTCCGCCGCGCTCTTTTGCCCCGTCCGCCGTGTCCATTTCCGTCTTTTATGGATATAATCGCGCTATGAATACAACTCATCCCCCTCTTGACATAACGCTCCTGTGTAAGGTCATTGATAATTTCGGCGATATGGGAGTGGTCTACCGCCTTTCGCGCGCGCTATCCGATTTGAGCGGCCGCGGCAGATTTCCTTCGCTCAAGATCCGCATTGTTACCGACAACCTTTCCGTGTTTGCGCAGCTTGCGCCTAGTGTCGATGCCCGGGCCGATTTTCAAACCGTCTGTGGCTGGGAGGTGTACAACTGGAATGCTCCGGCGCGGTGTCTGCAAGAATTCCAGCGGCGGCCGCCGCATATCATACTTGAATGCTTCCAATGCGGCCGGCCGGACTGGCTTGACGCGCTGCTATTTGACATCAAACTGCCCGATCCCGTGCATATCGTCATGCTCGATTATCTGACGGCTGAACCGTATGCGGAAACCCTCCATTGTATGCAGTCGCTGACGCGTTCGGCGCGCGTTACGAAAATCAATTTTATGCCGGGCTTTACGGCAAAAACCGGCGGACTGATTTTAGACCGTCCGTTTATGCAGGCGCTCAAGCGCCGTCGGCATCCGGAGCGTGGAGAAAGCGCGGCAGGCACCTGCGCCCATGGAAAACCGATCGGCGCGCATGACGCTCCGTTTGAAATCCTCTTTTTTACATACGGCATGGATTTTGTGCCGGTTGTGCGCGCGTTGGCGGCATTTCGGGAGGGGAATGTCGCAGTCCTTCTTGCGAAGGGGGCCGGATGCGCGCCCTTTATCGAAGCGTGGCAGCAGGAGGGCGAGCCGTTTCCTGTCGAGCAGCTGCCGTTTTTAGAGCAACGGCAGTGGGACGAGCGGTTATGCCGCGCGCCGCTGTTGTTTGTGCGCGGAGAAGATTCGCTTTCCCGCGCCTGTCTGTGCGGGACGCCCTTCGTGTGGCACGCTTATCCGCAGACGGAAGACTATCAGCTGGTAAAAGTTCAAGCGCTTCTTGAGCGGATGCGCCCGTTTTTTTCCGCAAAAGATTTTTTGACGATTGAGCGGTGCTGGCGTTCGTTTAACGGAGACGGCGCGATTAGCCGTGAGGCGTCGCTCGGAGCGTTTTTATCTTCGTATGAAAGACTTTGCCGCGGGTTTGCGGCATTTTCGGAAAGCGTCAAAAAAAACGGCGACCTTGCGCGCAACGTGCTGACTTTTATCGAGAAAAACTATATACTTACGCCAATCGATTGTAAATCAAAATTTTAGAGGTTATATACTATGTTAATGACATCCCAGTTAAAAGTCGGGACGGCTTTTATGTATGAAAACAATCCGCTCATCGTGCAGAAAATGCTCGGACAGCGGTCGGGACGGGCGGGAATGGTAACAAACCTGCGCGTAAAAAATCTGGTTACCAAGTCAACGATGGATTTGGGCATCGATGCCGGAGAGAAGTTCGATGAAGTCGATCTGGAACATCATGTTACCAAGCTGTCATACGTTGACGGCGACACGTTTGTTTTCATGGATCAAGAATCGTACGAGCAGTTCGAGCTGCCGAAAGACGATTTGGGCGATTATGCGGGCTACATCACGCCGGAAGACGAGCTTGAAGTCAAACTGACGTTTTATGAAGGCAAGCCGGTCGGAATTGATATGCCGATTCAAGTGGTGCGCACGGTTACCTATTGCGAGCCGGGAATCAAAGGCGACACGAGCGGAAAGTCGCTCAAGCCGGCAAAGCTTGACACTGGAATCGAAGTAAAGGTACCGCTTTTTATCAACACGGACGAAAAAATTGTCATAGACACGCGCGACGGTTCGTTTGTCGAGCGCGCAAAGAATTAATGCGGCTTAAAAAATAAGCTTGCGGAAGTAAGGCTGCCGATAGGGCAGCCTTTTGTATTTTCGGATGCGCTGCCGTAAGAGCCGTCGCAACAAGGCCGCCTGCTTACCTATCGTCGGAACACGGGGCGGCACATGCGGCGGCGCGGAAGCATTTTTTCATTTTTCTTCCATATAATAGCTTCAATGCAGCGTGCCCTCGGAAGGAGGCTTCGTAAGGGATGAAAACGTTGAGGGCTCTTTGAGAAAGCGATACCTTGAATGCGGCCGCTGCCTCAGGCGCAGCATTCTTAATCGGGAGGCGTTGTTTGCCGGAGGCTCCGGAAAAGAAGCCGGAAAGCGGCGCCGACTCTACGCCCGTTCGTCTTTGAGCAGCGGCACGGCGATATGCCGACAGCAAAATTGCGTCAGCGGCCCCATGCAGAACGCATTGATAATCGTTCCTACGCCGATATGTGCAAAACGCAAAAAATCGATGAGCGAATGAATTTCAGGCGCACCGTCTTTCTTTTGGACAATCGCCGCGCAAATGATGGAAAAAACAACGCATAAAAAATCAGTTCCCACCCTGCACCATCGAAACTGTACTTTTGTTTTTTCCGCCGCAATGATCGACATGGCATCATAGGAAGAAACGCCCAAATCCGCTGTGATATACAGCGCAGAAGCGACGCAAAGTATGGAGAGTGAGGCAGCAAGTAACGTAAGCTGCTGCCAGAAGGCATTAACAACAATAATTTTTTGCAAGAAAACCATGCAGCCGTCCGTAAGAAAACCGATAAGCGCAAGGTTTAGCGCAGTCGCAATCCCGATTAAGTGTTTCGACAAGAAGAATACCAGAATAAGAAGAATGCCGATCATGATGGGATAGAGCGTCAGATAGTTTGCGCCGAACAGCCGCGCAGCCCCCAGCACAAAGCCGTTCCACGGGTCTATGCCGAGGTTTGCCATCCGCAGCAGCGCAATCGTTGGGGCTAGTAGAACAGTTCCCGTCAGCGACATAAAAAAACGCCGCCGCGTAAACCGTTTCAAAAACCATAATTCTTGCATATTTCATTCCTGTAAGACCATTTTGCGCCAAGCCGGATGCGTTTATAAAAGATTGCGTAGAAACGGGATCTCTTATTGCACTTCAATGACGGAGACCGTGCGGCCATCGGGCATATACGCGCGTTTCGGATTAGATTTGTCCACAACGGCGTTCATGCCGAGGTAGTAGTTGTAATAGTATTTGCCTTTCGGAAGCGGAACGGTCAATTCATAAAAACCGGTCTTTGTTTCCGTTAACTCATAAATCCACGAATCCCAGTTGGTGAATGTTCCGGCAAGACGCACCGTCTCCCCGGGCGCACCGTTATAGATGAATTTTACGCCGTCCGGAGCCTTTTCATACGTAACGTCCGCTAGCGGCTGCCCCAGGTCAACACGAGAAAGCGAAAGACCATGCGCGCCATCGTACTCTTTTAACGGGTTGGCCGGATCCGCCGTCCAAAGCCCATCGATAATCAAGCGATATTTAATAGAAGAAAGATCGCGCGGGCGGGGAAGCAGATAAAACAAAACGGAATTGATGAGCTCTCCGTCAAGGTCGCGGTTTGAATGGAGTTGATACGGATGAACAACATTGTAATCTTCGAAATCAAAAGCAATACCGATAAAACGCGGGCCGGAAGACTGCGTGAAAACAACGTACTCATCAAGAACCTGCGGAGCTGACGCTTCATTCAGCTGCGAAACGATATTATTATACTCATAAGAATCTGATTCAGAAAACTTTGCATCCGCAAAAATATTGCAGACAGAAGAGAAGAGCAAAATTGCTGTTGCCGAAAAAACAAAAAGAGAGCGCTTCATGTATCTATTTTCGGCCGGAACAGGCAGCCGGCTTAAAGAAAATGTTATCCTGAATGTCGAATTTTCTATAGGCTCAAAATAAATATTCTTCAAAAAGTTTTTTTAAGGGGCACTATTATAGATTGCAGAGCGGTATTACCTTTATGCTTTTTATTTTTCCAAGCCCCCCTCGCCTGTTTTTAAGCTAAACACAGCTTCGGTTTACATCTCATTGTTTGGAAAAGACCTAAAATATATGAAAATTATTCCGTGTGATTCGTTAAAACTCGGTATATGAAAAGGCGAAAGCTATAACTTATTGTATAGTATATATTTACAACCTTTCATGCTTTTGCCGTGATTGTCGAACCGGCCTCATTTACAAAACATCCTCAGTTGTGCTATGCTAACTTTAGTTAGCATAGGCTAACTCATGCTAAAAATTTCTTTTTTGGACTTTATTCAGTATATGTGTAAGAAAAAAAATTATCAATCAGCACTAACTGCAAGTTATCAACAGCAGCTTACAAAAAACTCGCATTTTCTGCCGGGAAAAAGAAAAATGGCGCAGTTTTAGTTTTCTTTCTTTACCTTACATTATGTTATGCAAATCCATCCGTTGATTTCTTTGCGGGAGCTGGCGGAAAACTGGCATTTCCTTCCGCTTCAAAAAAGGAAAATGGCGCAGCGGGTGTTGGAGGCGGCGGATATGCCGAAGGCGGCATTGAGTTTTTTAATATTCAAACGGAACTTTTTACCTCTTTTTCCTATCTTTCAAGCAGCGGACTTGTTGAGCGTATCCTTGAAACGGAAATCGGAATCGGGGCTTCTTATGTCTTCAGCAAAAAGAACATCCGCATTCTTCCTGCGCGGTTTGCATTCCGTCCGCATATCGGCGTTTTTATGGATATCTATGCAGCGGATGTATATAAAAATGCGGTACAAAAAGAAGAAGGAGCGCTTACTTCCGCGCACGGCGTTACGGCGGGGCTTTGTCCGGGCATTTTTTTCGACCTTCCTAATCTCATTTCGCTCACGCGCATAAACATTATTCCTACGGTAGGCTTTGAAGAATCCATCCGTTTTGACCGCGTAAGCGGCATATATGCAACGCCGCTTTTAAGTGCGAGCGTCCGCTTCTTTTGGGAATTGCCGAAGAAACACGCTGCGCTTCCGCAATCGGAAGAACGGTATGATGCGGAATTCGAAGAACCAGAAGAACCAGAAGAACCAGAGGAAATTGAGGAAGTAAAAGAAGCCGTGGAAGTTAAAGAAGTTGAGCCTGAAACTCCCGTTCCGGAAGAAACTCCGCCGCCTAAAGAGAAGGCGCTTCCGTTTGTCATGTTTGCGCCCAATTCCGCTGCCCTTTTTGCTCCGAATGCAGATACGGAAGATCCGTCAGCTGCAACGGCGGAGTGTGCGCTCAACGAGACTGCACAGATTTTGATTGAAAATCCGGGTTTGAACGTAGTGATTATCGGCTATGCCAATAGTATTACGGGGACGGCGGAAGAAAACGAAACGGAATTGATTCCGTTGTCTTTAAAACGGGCTGAATGCGTTTGTTCGGAGCTTGAAAAACGCGGTATTACGCCTGCACGCATATCCGTTCGGGGGGAAGGCGCGGGAGCGCATACTTCCGCCGATGGCTGGAAAAACAGACGGGTAGAGTTTTTACTGATAGAAGAAAATAAAGAGACCCCTTAAACGCGGTATTTTAGATTTTTATCTAAAATATCGGCGGCTCTATTTTGGATATATTAAACCTGCTCTGAAACCTAACATTCGGAACAGGTTAGCTTGAAATGCGATGTTCTAAATCGTGCAATTTAGAATTCGCCAACCTGTTCGACAACGGAAGTTTCAGAACAGAACTATTTTTTTGAAAGGTGTGCGATATGAAAAGATTTTTTGCGCTATTGACGGCAGTATCCGTTATTGCATTATTCGGCTGCATGAACTTGTTTGACGACGAGGACATTCCCGCTTCCTACACAGTCGAATGTTACCGGCAGAACGCCGACGATTCAGAGTATACTTTGCGGCAGGAAGAAAGTTCCGTTCAAAGCGGTATTGCGGGCAAAATGACCGATGTCATTGCAAAACCAATTGCAGGTTTTACTGCTGAATCTGTTTCTCAAAAGAAAATCCGAACAGACGGAAGCACCGTCATAAAAATCTATTACAAAAGGAACATCGTAACGCTCTCCTTTCATGCAGATGGCGGAAGTCCTATTGCTCCGGTAAAAGGAAAATATGGCGCGGCCGTTCCGACTATTACGCCTCCGGCAAGGACCGGCTATATCTTTGCCGGCTGGGATTCTTCGCTGCCATCGCGCTTTCCGCTTACGGATGCCGCATACCGCGCACAGTGGAATGCAGGCACGGATACGCGCTACGCCGTTGAGCATTATCAAGAAAATGTTACAGGCGGCTACGCGATTGTCGGCTCGGAGACGGAAAACAAAACCGGCACCACAGGGGATAACGCCGCGTATTCTCAGAAAACATACGCAGGATTTACCTATACGGCTTCAAAAACGAAAGTAAACGGCAGTGTGCAAACCGCTGGCACAATAAAGGCGGACGGCAGCACCGTTGTACAGCTCTACTACGACCGAAACACCGTAACGCTCTCCTTTAATACAAACGGCGGTAATGCACTTCCGTCTGTAAGCGGGAAGTACGGCGCGGCAGTTCCGCCTGTTTCTAATCCGGCAAAGACCGGCTACACGTTCTCACAGTGGAATCCTGCATTGCCGTCAACATTCCCGCCTGAAAATAAGACCTATACGGCACAGTGGAATGCAGGCACGGATACGCGCTACGCCGTTGAGCATTATCAAGAAAATGTTACAGGCGGCTACGCGATTGTCGGCTCGGAGACGGAAAACAAAACCGGCACCACAGGGGATAACGCCGCGTATTCTCAGAAAACATACGCAGGATTTACCTATACGGCTTCAAAAACGAAAGTAAACGGCAGTGTGCAAACGGCCGGCACAATAAAGGCGGACGGCAGCACCGTCGTACAGCTCTACTATGACCGAAACACCGTAACGCTCTCCTTTAATGCAAACGGCGGCAACGCGATTCCGTCTGTAAGCGGGAAATACGGCGCGGCAGTTCCGCCAGTTTCCAATCCGGCAAAGACCGGCTATACGTTCTCACAGTGGAATCCTGCATTGCCGTCAACATTCCCGCCTGAAAACCAGACCTATACGGCACAGTGGAATGCAGGCACGAACACGCGCTACGTCGTTGAGCATTATCAAGAAAACCTCGCAGGCAGCTACGCGATTGTCGGCTTGGAGACGGAAAACAAAACCGGCACCACAGGGGACAACGCCGCGTATTCACCGAGAACCTATCAAGGCTTTACGCATACGGCTTCAAAAACGAAAGTAAACGGCAGTGTGCAAACGACCGGCACAATAAAGGCGGACGGCAGCACCGTTGTACAGCTCTACTATGACCGAAACACCGTAAGGCTCTCCTTTAATACAAACGGCGGCAATGCACTTCCGTCCGTAAGCGGAAAGTACGGAGCATCTGTTTCCGTTTCAAACCCGACAAAGACCGGCTACACGTTCTCACAGTGGAATCCTCCGTTGCCGTCAACATTCCCGCCTGAAAACCAGACCTATACGGCACAGTGGAATGCAGGCACGGACACGCGCTACGCCGTTGAGCATTATCAAGAAAACGTTGCAGGCGGCTACAACAAGGTAATCACCGAAGCAAAAACCGGTACTACGGGGGGAACCGCCGCGTATTCACCGAGAACCTATCAAGGCTTTACCTATACGGCTTCAAAAACGAAAGTAAACGGCAGTGTGCAAACGACCGGCACAATAAAGGCGGACGGCAGCACCGTTGTACAGCTCTACTATGACCGAAACACTGTAACGCTCTCCTTTAATGCAAACGGCGGCAACCCGCTTTCGTCCGTAAGCGGAAAGTACGGAGCATCTGTTTCCGTTCAAAACCCGACAAAGACCGGCTACACGTTCGCAAGCTGGAATCCTCCGCTGCCGTCAACATTCCCGCCTGAAAACCAGACCTATACGGCACAGTGGAATGCAGGCACGGACACGCGCTACGCCGTTGAGCATTATCAAGAAAACGTTGCAGGCGGCTACAACAAGGTAATCACCGAAGCAAAAACCGGTACTACGGGGGGAACCGCCGCGTATTCACCGAGAACCTATCAAGGCTTTACGCATACGGCTTCAAAAACG
>CAUTZW010000013.1:0-46410 GCA_963543045.1 uncultured Treponema sp. | reverse complement strand
GGATTCAGGATGTACAGATTGAATGTTGCGATGCGCTTAAAATCATTCGTTCCCGTGATAGTACACGCCGAATGAACACCCCACAACGAGTTTGACAAAGTCAAACTCGGGCGGACTGCAAATACAGTAAACACTTAAGAATCGTGTAACGGTAGTCCGCGATTGATCCGCCGTATGTCGGCTCAGATCAAGGGCATTATG
This sequence comes from uncultured Treponema sp., assembly GCA_963543045.1. GTDB lineage: Bacteria > Spirochaetota > Spirochaetia > Treponematales > Treponemataceae > Treponema_D. Next base: position 46,209 of record CAUTZW010000013.1, on the reverse strand, counting down.
ACGGCTATTCTCAATCCGACTTTGATGAACTGTTGGAGCAGGTGTCAAAAATCGAAGGCAAATTCTTGCTGAGTTCTTTTAGGAATAAGCAGCTTTCGGTTGCTGCAGAAGAAAACGGCTGGCATCAAGTTGAGATAAAGATGGCAAAACAGATGAGCGCACAAACCGGAAAGACCGTTGAAAAGATTGAAGTTTTGACTGCAAATTATCCTATCGGTGTTGAAAATGGGGAGGTAAAATAGCTGCAAGGCATTAAAAGCATTGCGCTATGTGCAATTACTTTACACATAGCGCAATTTTTCGGCACTTTCTTTTCGTAGGAAAATTCGCGATTTTTCTCCGGCTGTTTCACAAAGCTATAAAAATCTTAATTTATAAACGGATAAGAAATAGATATAAAGCAAAAATTGATTTCTGCGGGTAACTGGAGCGATCAACTTACCTTTGCACTGATCCGCAACAAAGCAGATTCGCTCATGCCTCTTGCCGACCGTAGGTGTCCGCGAGCTGCTAGTTAGTTTCGTGTTAAAAATACCGGCAGCGTCGATGGGCAAGGATACGATGTGGGCAAGAAAATATCGGGGATATAGCAGTCGATACGCAAGAATTACCGCATGCCCTTGCCGTAATGCCAGCTAATATTACCGACAGAAAGGGCGCGTTACTCACTTTTGAGCAAAATAAGGATGAGTTGTCGGAAGTAAAAAGCACATTTTGTGTTATGGAGACTATAACGAACAGTCGTTTTCCGATGGGGTAAAGGCAATTTTGGGCGAACAACTGACGGTACAAGTAATCAAACACAGTGAGTTATATACATTTAAAGTAATTCCCAAACGCCGGGTGGTAGAACGAAGCTTTGCATGGCTTGAAAAGCAGCGTAGGCTTTGAAAAAGCTGCGAGAGAAAATATAATACCCTACTACACTTTATGATTCTGAGTTTTATATCGCTGCTGCTTAGAAGACTTTAAACAGCTTCTTATGAACCCACACGATTTATTAGCCGTCCTCGGCAAAAATTGATTTCCGTGGCACTGCAGACTCCCCCTTGACAGTCCCCCTCGCAATCCGCTATTATCCGGTCAATTCATGCGGCAGTCATATAACGGCTCATTATCTCAGCCTTCCAAGCTGATGACGAGGGTTCGACTCCCTTCTGCCGCTTTCAAAAAGGATTAACAGCGCGTTAATCCTTTTTTTATTTTAGTCCGCTGTGCGCAGGCGGCAAAAGGAGTAAAACTATGGAAAAGTTTTTTCAAGTCAAAGAGCGGGGGAGTACGGTCAATCGGGAGATTATTGCCGGTATAACCACCTTTGTTGCAATGGCGTATGTTCTTGCGCTGAACCCGAGTATTTTGTCGGCTTCGGGAATGGACTGGAACAAGCTGTTTACGGCGACGGCGATTTCGGCAGCGGTTGCAACGCTTGTGATGGCGTTTGTTGCAAATCTGCCGGTCGCGCTCGGGCCGGGACTGGGGCTCAATGCGTTTTTTACCTACACCGTCGTGATCGGTATGGGCTGCTCGTGGCAGCTTGCGTTGACGGCCGTTTTGTTCGAGGGCATTCTTTTTATCCTGCTTTCTGTGCTCGGCGTGCGAGAAGCGATTGTTCATTCAATTCCTGAAGGTTTGAAAAAGGCGGTCGCAGTTGGAATCGGGCTTTTTATCACGATAATCGGACTGGTTAATGCTGGAATTGCTGCGAACAATACGGGAACGCCTATCGGATTCGTCAATTTTAATCTTGAACACGCATCGGCAATCGTTGCAATGCTCGGTCTTATCATCACGATTATCCTTTATGTTCTCAAAACGCCGGGCGCAATCCTTGTCGGCATTATCATCACGACGGCTATCGGCATTCCGTTCGGCGTTACGAAGGTGCCGGAAAACTTTTCTCCTCTTTCTGTTCCGGCGGCTCCGTATTTTTGTCCGTTCGACTTTAAAGGAATTGCGTTTGATGCGTCAGGTCATTTTTCAGCCCTTGTGCTCGGTAAGTTTTTCGTCATCTTTTTTACGTTTTTGTTTACGGATATGTTTGACACCATCGGTACGCTGATGGGAGTTGCGGAACAGGCGAACCTTAAAGATGAATCGGGCAACATAAAAAACATGAAAGGCGCGCTTTTGTCGGACGCGGTCGGAACTGTCGTGGGCGCGGGGCTGGGAACGTCCACTGTTACCAGCTTTGTCGAAAGTACATCAGGCGTTGCAGTTGGCGGACGGACGGGACTTGCTTCGACCGTTACGGCGCTGCTGCTCTTGGCATCGCTCTTTTTCGGCAACTTATTCGGACTGGTTCCTGCTGCGGCTACTGCGCCTGCGCTCATTTTCGTCGGCTATCTGATGATGCGCTCCGTTACCGGCATTGATTTTTCGGATATTACGGAAGGACTTCCGGCGTTCATTACGATTGTGGTCATGCCGTTTTCCTATTCGATTGCAAAAGGCATTTCGTTCGGCATTATCGCCTATGTGTTGTGCAAGGTGCTCGGCAAAAAACACAAGGACATTCCGACGGTAACGTGGATTCTTGCTATTGTCTTCGTTGCGAATATCGTTTTTGAAGCGTTGAAATAAGTTTTTGGACGATTTTGACGGGACGGCGGAGCGGCTGGAAAACAAAATGGCCGCTTACCGTCTCGGCGAATCCGAGCGAGCAAGCGGCCTGCGCTATGCGTAGAGGGCGGTGTGTTTTACTCTCGTATTATTTTCAACTCGTCTTTATAAGTTTTAACATTGCCACTTTTGCAATCTATTTCGTACATGAAAAGCGGAAGGAAATTATAGGTATACTTATGCCAATTTGAATATGTCGGTATTCTAATTTTTCTTCCATCTTTATGTTTCTTTACAATTGACCCGATTATATACCTAGTTTCAAAATCATGTAGGCCCTCAGGAATTTCCCCCTTCTTATGGTCTAGAAAAATTTTATCTATTCTGCACATGCCGTATTTTGCTTGTACAACTGGCTTTGTTATTTTTACGCCGGCTGCTTTCGATTGTCTTCCTTCCACCCCCTTATACACTGCGCTGACTTTATAATAATACGCGCGTCCGGATTTTTTTAAGTTTACAGAGGTGTCGTCATAGGCATGTCTGCGGATGTCGGATTTTATAAGCTTATAAGCACTATCATTGTTCAGCTTGCTCGAACGATAAATCCTATATGTAGTATTTATTTCGTCTGCTCCATCGTCTTCCCATTTAATGGTAAAGTACGAATCTCCATCCTGTCCAAATGTGATTGTTATATCCTCTGGTACTTGAACATTTTCTGGAGCCACCTCTGACGGCGGATTCGGCTGCGGCGGCGGTGTCGGCGGATTTGGTTGTGGCTGAGGACTTGGAGGTTGCGGCGTTGGCGTCGAATTGTTCGTGAGGCGGGTTCATTGTTGCCCCCGGCCATTCGCCGGTAAGGTTGCCTGCGCTGCCCCATGCGTGTACGTTTACCTTCTGCGCGTTGGTATACACGTAAATGCCGAGCTTTCCGTTATCAATGCTCTGCGTAGGATAGCCTGTCCTGTTCGATGTTTGCAGGGCTTGAGCGTTGTTAACATCCCATTCGTACACCAACTTTTTTGCGTTCTTGTTGATGTTCGTCATATCTTGCGACTTCGGCTCTCCGTTGCCGCTTGAAATGAGGAAGTTCACCGTATCGCCTGATTCGCTGGAAACGTCCAACGCATAGAAGTACCAGTTGTAGCCGTCTTTCTGCGGTTCCTGCGGTGTTGGCGGAGTCTGCGGATCCGGTTGCGGATTCGGCTGCGGATTCGGCTGCGGTTGCGGCGTTGGCGTCGCATTGTTCGTGAGGCGGTTCATTGTTGCCCCCGGCCACTCGCCGGTAAGGTTGCCTGCGCTGCCCCATGCGTGTACGTTTACCTTCTGCGCGTTGGTATACACGTAAATGCCGAGCTTTCCGTTATCAATGCTCTGCGTAGGATAGCCTGTCCTGTTCGATGTTTGCAGGGCTTGAGCGTTGTTAACATCCCATTCGTACACCAACTTTTTTGCGTTCTTGTTGATGTTCGTCATATCTTGCGACTTCGGCTCTCCGTTGCCGCTTGAAATGAGGAAGTTCACCGTATCGCCTGATTCGCTGGAAACGTCCAACGCATAGAAGTACCAGTTGTAGCCGTCTTTCTGCGGTTCTTGCGGTGTCGGCGGATTCGGTTGAGGCTGTGGCGTCGGTGTCGGCGTAGGCGTCGGAGGATTTGGTCTTGGCTGCGGCGTTGGCGTCGGCTGCGGTTCCGGCGCGGTGTCATTTTTACAGCCCGCAATGCCGGAAAGTCCAGCAAGGAGGGCGCACATGGAAAGGAATGTTGCAATTCTTTTCATAAAAACTCCTGATAAAGTGTGATTGGGGAATAACTCCCCGCATTGATTGCCATACTCCGAGAATGGTCGCGGAGTCCGATTCGGCGGTGCGGCTGGAAGAATGCCTGTTTGATCGGCGTGTTCCGGCCGCTGATTCGTGTGCCGCCGGTTGCTAAGATATTTACGGCATCCGCTTTTGCTGGCGCGGAGTGCGTTGGACTCATCCTGTCTCTGCGTCCCATCCTCCTGCAAGGTAATGCATTCTGTTTTGGAGCAGGTAAGTTTGTCCAAATGCACTCCCTTTTGGGCGCTGCGCACAGCGGAATGAAAGCGGCATTATGCCGGTGGCTTGTTTTTTTGTTTGAAGACCGGCTGTATGCGCCGGCTCTGGATTGCAAAGGATGAGCGCAGAATGTGCGGCTCTGTTTGAATGCTGCGGTGTCTGGATGCACAGGCAGCTGCGGAGACGCGGAGGCTCCGGCCGCGGGCAATGAAGCTAAAACGGATGCGGCAGACTGCGCGAACTGAAAATGTCGGCTACTTGGTCTTAATGAAAATGGATTACGGCCATATATATATATATATATATATATATATGGAAGATTTTGTATCTTGTTCACGAAATATGCGCGGGAACGAGCGGCCATGCAAGATGGCGGAATGTTTCCGCCGGTTTTAGATGCGATTGTAAACACTTTTTGATTTTTAATTTCTGTTCCGCACATGGCCGTATCATACTTAGGATGCTGAATGTTTGCAAGGTGAGCAAGATTTCCGAGTGTTTCAACTGTCAGTAAATCGCACGCTGCCTGTCAGTCAAGTCAAATCGACACGGCAACATACGCCGCGTCCGCCCGTGCGTAAAAACATTCTCGAAAGTTTGCCGCAAGCAGATTTGAACGGCCTGCACGCCGAACTAAAAGCCTTGCAAGCAATTATCAGCAGTCCGCCCGCCTGCCATCATAGCAATTATGCCGTGATTGTGTTATGCTCCGCCCTATTCGATACGGGAGCAGCGTATCGCTAGGAGCGGTAAAAATGGTAGATAAAAACAATTATTCGGAGGCTGCGGGCGAAAAACCTACCGCGGTTATTTTTTCCATTCGGCTGAAAATCGTTTTGGCAATTACGACGGTCGTTACGGTATTGGTGCTTTCTTTGTGCGGCATTGTCGGCGTTCGGGTGCACCGGTTGAGCATGGCGCAGTTTAAGGGGTACATGGACGGTCAATTTGCCAGCATCAATGGTCAAATTCATCTTTTTATCGAAAATAACAAGCGGATGGTTTCTATGCTTGCCGGCTCTGCGGAAGTCAAGGCGGCGGACGATACGATTTTCAATTATTCGGAGCAGACGCGGGATATTGCCGCAAAAGATACGGAAAAAACTCCAACGGAACAAAAGCTCGTAACTTTGTTTAAGCACGTGCAAGGGGTTTTTCCTGAGTTTGCGGAAGTATATCTCGGCACGAAGTGGGGCGGGTACGCAACGTCGTTTGACGGCGTGATGAAGGCCGGCTACGATCCGCGTAAGCGCGGGTGGTATAAACAGGCGACGGAAGGCGGCGGTATTCCGATTATGACGGAAGCGTATATGTCAACCATCGGCGCGCCGGTTATTTGTTTTTCCCAAAAGGCGGACGGAGCGGACGGCGGGCAAATCGGCTGCATGAGTATCGAAGTAAGTTTAACCGGCCTCAGCGCCTTTATCGGCGGTATGAAAATCGGGCGGACGGGGTACGCGCTGCTTGTTCAGGATGACGGCCTCATCCTTGCGGATGCGCTCCACCCGCAATTCAATTTCATGAACATCAAGGACACGGAGCTTGCCCATCTTGCGGCGGCGGAAGCCAATACGAACCGCACGACCGTTATTGACGGCGTAAAACGCGAAATGTACGCATTCAATTTGGCCGAGATGCATTGCAAGCTGCTCATTTTTATTGATCGGCGGGAGGTACTTGAGTCCTTCTACACCGTGCTGCGCGACATGACGATTATTGGGCTGCTCGCGTTGCTGGTGTTCTATGTGCCGGGGCTGATTTTTGCGCAAAAAATCTACAATTACGTGCGCACCCTGCATGAAACGTATTTTAGGCGGATTGCGGCGGGCGATTTGACGGTAACGTTGCCGGTATTTGGGAATGATGAACTTGCGCAGCTTGCAGCTTTCTTTAATAGCACGATTGCCGAAATATGCCGAGCAGTCAAGACCGTCAGCCTCGACACGGAAAAAATGCGGCTCATTAGCTACGAGCTTGCCATTAATATGGGCGAAACGGCTGCATCCGCCGGACAGATTACGGCAAATATTGAAAACGTAAAGGAACGCACCATGACGCAGGCGTCCGGCGTGCAAGAGACGGCGGATACGATCGGGCGGGTGATGCGGACGATTCAACATCTTGACGCAAGCATTGCTGAGCAGGCGAGCAACGTGTCAACTTCTGCCGGTTCCATTGAAACGATGCTTGCGAGCATTAGCACGGTGAACGAAATGCTCGGCGACAACAATGATTTGATAGAAACGATGAATTCGCAGGCGCTCGGCGGGAAGAACGGGGCGGTTACGGCGCACGCGCTGGTCGGAAAGATTGCGGAAAAGTCGAGTTCGCTGCTTGAAGCAAGTCAAATCATTCAGAATATTGCAGATCAAACGAACCTGTTAGCGATGAACGCCGCGATTGAGGCCGCTCATGCAGGAGAGGCGGGCAAAGGCTTTGCCGTCGTTGCCGATGAGATTCGGAAACTTGCGGAAGAATCCAGCGGACAGGGGCGGCAGATTGCCTCTGTCATGGAGGAATCGGTTGCCGTCATCAAGGAGCTTACGGTGTCGTCGGCGGAGGCGGAAAAGATTTTTGATCAAGTGTATGATTTGACGCAGCGGGTTACCGGACAGGAAAATAAAATTGTTGCTGCAATGCGCGAACAAGAACGGCGGAGCACGGATATTTTGCTCGCTATCAAGAGCGTAACGCAGGTAATGGATAAAATCAGAGCGGATTCGACGGAAATGCTGAGCGGCAGCGGAGAAGTTGCCGACGGTATGTCAAAACTTCAAACACTGACGGAAAATATGTGCGGCAGCGTTGCCGAAATGACCTCCGGAGCCGCGCAAATCACCAAAGCCATCCACGAAATCAACCAAATATCTTTAGTGCACAAAGAAAGTATCGATAGCCTCGTCCGTGAAGTAGACCGCTTCACCGTGCTGTAGCGGAGCGCGTTCTGCCGGTTGCTCTGTTTTGTGTTCGGCGAGACGCTTGCGGCGGACGGCATTCGGAGCGGGATGCCTGTAGCTACAAGCGCGGCTAGTACGTTCTGCCGGTTGTGCGATCTTGCATCCGGCTGTACGAGGCGCGTCGTGCTGGTGCGCGTCGAGCGATTTTACGGCAAGCGGCATTGCTTGAGCCGGCGAGCGGCCGGCCAGACTGGAGCGTTTGTATGAAATGCGTTCGATAGTGCGGTACGCGGGGTATGGCGCGGCGACTCTGCTGGAATGAGGGACGATGCGCGGGTGCTCAGCGGGGAGGTTATGAGTGCAGGATGCCTTGTCCGCTCTTTCTGATGCGGGATAGCTAAACTGCAAGCGAATGGGGCTGCGATTTTCATCGGGAAGGATTTTGAATGACGTATTTTTTTGAAACATACGGCTGCCAGATGAATGCGGCCGAGAGCGCGGCGGTGGAGCAGCTTTTGATTGCGCGCGGTTGGACGAAGGCGGATAGTGCGCAGGTTGCCGATCTTGCGGTGATCAATACGTGTTCGGTGCGGGAGACGGCGGAAAACCGGATATTCGGGCGGCTGGGCTGGTATGCAGGACTGAAGGCGCTGCGGGCAGGCGAGGCGGGCGCAAAGAGCCGCAGTCTTGAGCAGGCTGCGGAATATGTGAAGGACGGCGCAAAGCCGCTGACGCTTGTGGTGATGGGGTGCATGGCGGAGCGGTTGCTCAATTCGTTGAAGGCGGATTATCCGTGCGTCGATTATGTAGTCGGCACGTATGCAAAGCATCGTTTTTCAGAGATTTTGGAGGCGGTGCGGGATAAGGCTGCGGCCGTTGCGCTTGATGATACGGAGCAGTACGTTTTTGCGCCGCTTTCTTATGAGCCGGGCGCCTTTACCGCGTTTGTGCCGATTATGCACGGGTGCGACAATTTTTGCACGTACTGCATTGTTCCGCATGTACGCGGGCGCGAGTGTTCCCGTCCTGTTGCGCAAATTATTCAGGAAATCGATGCGCTGTCGTCTTTCGGGGTGCGGGAAATCACCTTGCTCGGCCAGAATGTCAATTCGTATCGGGGTGCGGACGAGAGCGGAGCTGACGTACCGTTCGCCGCTCTGCTCGGCCGCATTGCACAGCATTTGCGGGAAACGCGTTCTTCAATCGGCTGGGTGCGTTTTATTTCCAGTCATCCGAAGGATTTGTCCGATGATGTGATCGCCGTCGTCGCGCGCGAAGCGGCACTGTGCCGCCACATTCATCTGCCGGTGCAGCATGGGTCGGACGAGGTGCTCCGCCGCATGAACCGCCGCTACACGCGGGCGCATTATCTGGCGCTCGTGGAAAAAATCCGTCGGGCGATTCCCGATGTGTCGCTGACGACGGATATTATGCTCGGCTTTCCGGGGGAGCGCGACGAGGATTTTCGGCAAACCGTTGAGCTGATGAAGACGGTGCGCTACGAAACGGCATTTATGTACTATTATAATCCGCGCGCAGGGACTCCTGCGGCAACCATGCCGGAGCAGATTCCGGTTGCGCTCAAAAAAGCGCGGTTGCAGGAAATAATCGACTTGCAGCTCGCGATAACGGCGGAGGAGATGCAAAAGCGGATGGGGCGGACGGTTACCGTGCTTGCAGAAAGCACGAGCCGCGACAATCAAGACGAGCTTTTGGGCAAAACGGAACAAGACGAGCGGGTTGCTTTTGCCGCTCCAAAAAATCTGATCGGAAAGTTTGTGACTGTGCGCATCGATTCGCTTTCGGGAAACACCTTCCGCGGAACGATGATTCCGTAGCGGACGCCGGCGATGCAGAGCGCGCGCCGAGCAAGCGGGCTTCCTGCCTGCCGACTCATGAAAGCCGCCGATGCAGGTTCGGGGCGGACGGGGTAACGGTACGCAAAAAGGATAACCGGTGTACCGTCCGCTGCAATTTTGCCATGCAGCAAAATTGTGTAAAAGCTACTTTGTCGTGCCCAAGTGTGGGGCGGGCGGGGGGCTTCCGCCGGTTTGATTTGAGTGCGCATTTGCTTCTACATCCGGCGGGATACCGTGCAGCGGGACAAAACAAAAGTAATTTCGTTGACCAAATGAATGCATTTTATTATTATTTCAAACTATCATATTATAGAATATAACGGTATTCCGCCGTTTTGGAGTTTGAAAAAATGAGTGTCCTTGGAATTGTCTTTCTGGTTTCTTTTGTAGTTATCTGTGCCTTTTTAGTGCTGCTCATTCTTGTGCAGGATGATGGGAACAGCGGTATGGGCGGTCTTTTAGGCGGACGGGGCACTGCGGCGTTCGGTTCGCACTCGGCAAACATACTGACGAAGGCAACCGGCATCTTTGTGACGCTCTTTTTTGCAGTCGCATTTATTTTGGCGCTCATAAATAAGAAACCGCGTATGCCGGAAGACCTTGCGCCGACGACAGCGGTTGAAGGAAGCCAAAAGGCGACGGAAAGCGGCAGTGCGGATGAAAAATCCAACTGGTGGATGCAGTCGGAAAAAGACGAAACTCCGGCGGAAACAACGATAGTGCCGATGACGCCGCTGGAACCGGCAAGTGAAGCGGAAACTCCGGAACAAGCTCCGGCGGAAGAAAGCCAACCGGTCGAAGCAACGGAAACTGCCGGACAAACGGAAGAAAACGCTCCGGTCGAAACGGCCGCACCCTCCGAAGAGCCTGCCGCCGAACAGACGGAAACGCCGGAACAAGCCGAATAAGTTTGCATCACGCATAGAATCCATTGATAAAATGACGGCAGCTATATGTTAAGTAAATTGTTAAAACCGCAGACAATCATCGTTGATATTGAAAGTACCGACAAGGACATGCTTTTTGCGGAGCTTCTGGAAGTATTGGTGCGCGACAATCCGTCAATCGACCGCGACGATGCAATGGATGCCTTGCTTTTGCGGGAAGCGCAAATGAATACCTGTATTTGCAAAGGCGTTGCCGTTCCTCATGCCGTGTGCGATTGCCTCGCAAGTACGGTTGTTGCGCTGGGGCTCAGTCGGGAAGGGGTGGATTACGGAGCGGATTGCATTGCTCCGGAAATCGGCGTATCCGGTTTTCAAGATTCGCTCGTCCACATCGCGATTATGATTCTCGGGGAACGCGACAGCGCGGAGCATCGGCTTAAAATTCTTACCGATTGCGCCAACATCCTCCAAAAGGCGGGCTTTTATCAGCGCGTGCTTGCCGCGCAAACCGCCGACGAAGTCTTACGGGTAATCGCCGATTACGAAACGGAATAATGAAATGCGGACGGCTGTAAAGAGGTGCGGTGATGGCAGAATCGGAAATCAGTGTTATTAATCATCTTATCGAAATTGAGCTTCAAGCTTCCACGCTTGCAAAAGAGGCGCAGGCTGAAGCGGATGCGCGTATTTCCAAAGCCCGTGCAGCTGCGGAGGCGGATTTTAAAGCGAAACATGAAGCGATTGTAAAAAAATACCGCGCCCTGCACGAAGAAGAAAAACAAAAAATCGAAACCGAATACAAGTCCCGCTTTACTGCGTATGTCGATGCGGTAAAAAGCGCCGAACAGGATTCCGGCGCATTCAATGATTGCCTGAAAAGGCTGCTCGCTCAGCAATAGGAGGCGGTATGGACAATTCCGGCGCCTCCGCATACGTGTATGCAAAAGCAAGCGGCATGATCGGTAAGGCATTTGCGGGGCGGAATGCGGAACGCCTCTTTGCGGTAAAATCCCTCGCGGAATTGTGGGGGCTGCTCTTTGAGTCGGAAGTGCCGTCCGTTCCCGAAGTGATGCTTGCAAACCGCATTGAAAAGGATGCGCATCGCCTGTTCATAAAGCAGTACATAACCCTGCTCGACAGTTACGAAAAGCCGAGCCGCTTTCTGGTCGATTTGCTGCGGCGCTATGAAGTGAGCAACTTAAAGCAGCTGACCTCCGCGCTCAGTCTTGGGGAAAAGCCGCATACGCCGCTTGCGCTCGGAAAGTACGCGCTGTTTAACTACAAAGCGTGGCCGGATATTCAGTCGCTGACGCACGGAACGGAATTTGCGTGGTGTAAGACCGTTCCCGCAATCGATGAGCGGGCGGAGATGGCGCACAAATTGGACATTCAGGAATTCAAAATATTGTGGCGGGATTTGAATGCCGTCCCCGGCGATGCGGGCAGCGCGCTTCTCCGCTATTTTAAGAACGAATATTCGCTGCTCAATATGATTTGGGCGCTCCGCCTGCGCGTCTACTATCGGATGACCCGGACGCAGATTGTGCCGCACCTGTTGTATGCGGCGGAAGGCGCTTCGGCAAGCGATCCGATTTGTTCGTATGCGTGGGAAGTTTTGGATAGAAGCCTCGATTCCTATGAGGAATGGAAAAATTGGAAATTTGCGGCTTTTTTGAATCCCCATGAAGAAGGCGTTCCGTGGAAAATCGACCCGATGTGGCTTGAACAAAAGGCGCGCATCGCCGCGGTACATAAGACGCGGAAACTCTTTCACCGCTACCCGATGACCGACGTCAGCCTTGCAATGTTCTTCCGTATTAAGCAGCAGGAATTGAATTGCATCAGGGCGGCGGCGGAATGTATCCGCTTGAATGCGGATAAAACTGAAGCGATGTACGTTGCCGGTCTTGCCGGCGAAACGCAATGAGCCGGAGGAATGGCATGAGGACGACTGAAATGCGTCTGCTTGAGTTAATGGTGCTCAAGCAGGACATATCGGATGTTATTGAATATCTCGGAAAAAACGGCGACTTCCAGTTCCGCGCCAAAAAGCATGAAGCGGCTCCGGCGGAGCATACCGCGCCTTCCGTGCAGACTGACGGCGATTTTTTCAGCGCGCTGCAAAAGGCGCGCGTTTTCCTCGCAATTCCGGACCGCGAGGCGGGAGATTTGATGTCCGGCCGGGCGGCGGAAGCGGAGCGAACGGAGGCGGTAAAGATTCTTGCAGCGGTGGAAGCGCTCGCCAAACGCTTTGATGCGCAGCGGGATGAAACGAACCGCGTTTGCGACGCCTACAAGGAAGCGCTTGCCTTTTCAAATCTGCGCCTTTCGTATTCCGAGCTGGAAAACCTGTCGTTCCTTTCGCTTAAAATCGGAAAAATCCCGCCGGAAAACCTTGCGCTTCTCAAGCAGAATATCGGCAGCCGCGCCGTCATTGTGCCATTGGGCGACGATTCGTCGCGGATTTTGGCGGCCACTGCGAAGAAAGGACATTTTGCGCTCGACACGGAATTGAAAAAGGCCGGTTTTATCAGCATGGAAATCCCGAAAGACTTTAAAGGTATTCCGGATGACGTGCTGCAAACGCTTCTGCAGGAAAAAGATGAAGCCGAACGCCAGCTTGCCCTCCTTGAAGAGGAGCGGAAAAATTACGCGGACACGCACGGCGCGCTCATTATCCGGCTGCTGGAAGCGTTTTCCGTCGGAATGCAAATTGCCGGAATCGAAAGCAGCTTGGAGTCGACCGCAATGGTGTACCGGCTGACCGGTTGGATACCTGCTCAGAACAGTCGCACGGCGATTAAAGAGCTTGAGCAGCTGACGGAAGGCCGCATTGCAATCCGCGCTTACCTGCCGTCCGAAGTGCCCGCAGTCCTTGCTGGAGAAGAACAGGTGCCGGTAAAGCTCAAGCACGGAACGTTCGTGCAAAGTTTTGAGCGCATGATTTTCAGCTACGGCGCGCCGGTTTACGGCACGATCGACCCGACTCCCTTTGTGGCGGTCTTTTTTACGCTGCTGTTCGGCATTATGTTCGGCGATCTCGGACAGGGAATGGTCTTCCTCATCGCGGGCGTGCTGATGGCGAAACGGGTTATTAAAGTCGGCGCGTGGAATAAATTCGCTCCGATATTTATTGCAATCGGCGTAAGCAGTTCCATTATGGGGCTGATTACCGGCGAATTCTTTGCGACGGAAGGGCTGCTCGAACCGTTTGCGCATTTTGTAACGGGACTTTTCGGGCCGCCGCGCGCGCCGATTGTAAAGATGATGCCGTCTTCCGATCCGCATTCAATCAAAGTGATGTTTACGGTTTTCGGAATTGCGGTCGGCATTGGGTTCGTCATCAATTCCATCGGGCTGATAATCAATCTGGCGAACAAAGTTGCGCGCAAACATTGGGGCGCGTTTTTCTTCGGCAAAACGGGACTTGCGGGCGCGCTTTTCTTCTGGTACGTCGTCGTGTTTGCCGTGCGGCTCGCGGCATTTGCGCACCGCCCGGCCGTGTACGATTGGGTCGCCATCGGCGTCTGCCTCTTTTTTGCGGCGTTCGGCGAACCGTTTGAGCGGCTTCTGGAAGGCAAGCCTCCGGCGGAAAACGGTTTTGGCTCGCTGGTCATCACCGGCCTGGTCGAATTGATTGAAGTCGTTTCAAATTATATGTCGAATACCGTCAGCTTTCTGCGCGTGGGAGCCTTTGCGCTTGCACATGCGGTGTTGGGCTACATCATCAATACGATGACGGAATTGTGCGGCGGCGCTGCGGGCGTCGGGATTTTGGTATTGGTTGCCGGGAATGCGATTGTAATCGTGCTTGAAGGAATGATTGTCGCGATTCAAGTGATTCGTCTTCAATATTACGAATTCTTTTCGAAATTTTTTAATGAAACCGGAACGGAATTTATGCCGCTCAAGTTTCATTATGGAAATAAAATATAAGAGATCAACAGAGGTATTGTATGAACAAGAAAATTTTTATTCTGACTGCCGCGCTTTTTTGCGCGGGGCTGGCTGCCGTTGCCGCACAGACCTCAACTGCGTCCCACCCTGCGGCTGAGCGCACGGCGGCTGCAGAAAAGCCGCAGTCTTCATCGGCGCTGAAATATATTGCGGCGGGACTTGCGGTCGGCTTCGCCTGCATCGGCGGCGGCATGGCGGTCGGAAAGATAGGCGCTGCGGCCATGGGCGCGATGAGCGAAAATGCGGAGCTTTCCGGAAAAGCGCTGCCGTTTGTCGGTCTTGCCGAAGGTATTTGCTTGTGGGGATTTTTGGTCGCGCTTTTAATTATCATCCTTTGACGAAGGCAGCAGATTGAAGTTTTACATTATCGGCGACAGAGAATTGGTACTCGCATTTAAGCTGACCGGCATTGCCGGATCGGTTGCGTATTCGCGGGATTCGATTCTCGAAGCGTTCAACCGCGTTACTGGTAAAGGCGGGGCTGCCGGCGTTCCGGTCGAAGCCGTCCCGAAAGTGCTGATTCTCACCGAATCGGTTGCCGTTCAAATTGAGGACGAGGTACTCGATTGGCAAAAAACGGGAAAGTATCCGCTGATTGTGGAAATACCGGGCTTGAACGGTCATCTCGAAGGAAAGAAAACGCTTACCGATGCTATTCGGGAGGCAATCGGCGTACAGGTTTAATGAGGAATAGTTATGGAAGAACTCCGTTCAACAGAAATTCTTGACAAAGAGATACTTGCCGATGCGCGTAAAAAGGCCGAACGGCTGCTTGTCCGCGCGGATGCCGAAGGGAGCCGCCTTTTGGCCGCGGTTGACGGGCAGGCGGACAAGGCTGATGCCGAGTGCGCGCAACGCTTATCGGCGGACATGAGCGCGTTACGGAAAGATAAAGAGGCGGCGCTGCCGCTTGAAAAGGAGCGCTTTCTCGTTTCATTCGTGCAAGAATCGATTGAACGCGCGCTCAATGCGTATCTTCTTTCCCTCTCAGACAAAGAGCGGCTGCTCCTCGCGCTGAGGGGGCTTGAAAACTCGGAGGAGATGCTCCGCTCGCAAAAGGTTCGCGTTTCCTTTTACGGCTTTGACCGTTCTTCCGTCAAAGAGCAGCTGGACTCTCGGCTGACCGTCATTACATATGAAGAAACCGAATTCAATAAATTCATACCGGAAGCTGATTGCGGGTTGGATAAAAAAGAAGGGATTATCGTGGAAACGGAAGACGGCGGCATCCGCCTGCGCTTGACGATTCCCGAACTTGCCCACACGGTATTGCACACGTATCGGGCAGAACTGTACGCAGCCTTGTTCGGCGGGAGGCTTGAAAACATATGATTGAAGGCAGAATCACCCATATTTCCGGGCCGATTGTTTTTGCGGAAGGACTTGACGGCTGCGGCCTCTATGATGTTGTTGACGTCGGCGAAAAAAAATTAATCGGCGAAATTATCCGGCAGAGCAAGGGCAAGGCGACGATTCAGGTATATGAAGACGATACCGGTATGCGCATCGGCGAGAAGGTTGTCTGCAACGAGCGCCCGCTGTCGCTGCGGCTGGGACCGGGGCTGGTCGGCACGATTTATGACGGCATTCAGCGGCCGCTCAAAGAATTAGCCGAACAAAACGGCGCCTTCCTCCTTTCCGGAGTGCATACCGAACCGTTGGATTTACGCAAACGCTGGCATTTTGAAGCGGGGGCGGACATTCGTGCAGGCGTTCCGATTAAACCCGGCCTTCCGCTCGGTACGGTCAAAGAAACGGAATCCATTACGCAGACGATTATGGTTCCGCCGTACATACGCGGCCGGACGCTCGTCTCTTTTAAAGGTAGCGGCGACTACACGGTTGACGACGTTATTGCGACGACCGAATTCGATGAGGAAATTAAACTGTCGCAATTTTGGCCGGTGCGGAAGCCTCGTCCCTATGCCGACAAACTCGAAGTTTCCGAGCCGTTGGTAACGGGGCTCCGCATCATCGATGTTTTTTTTCCGCTGAGTAAGGGCGGTACGGCGGCCATTCCGGGCGGATTCGGTACAGGTAAAACGATGACGCAGCATTCCGTCGCAAAGTGGTGCGACGCGGATTTGATTGTGTACATCGGCTGCGGCGAGCGCGGCAACGAGATGACGGAAGTTCTGACAGAATTTCCGGAACTCATCGATCCGCGCACGGGACGTTCCATCATGGAGCGCACGATTTTGATTGCAAACACGTCGAACATGCCGGTTGCGGCGCGGGAAGTTTCTCTGTATTCGGGAATTACGCTTGCCGAATACTTCCGCGACATGGGTATGCACGTTGCGATTATGGCGGATTCGACGAGCCGCTGGGCGGAAGCGTTGCGGGAACTTTCCGGACGCATGGAAGAAATGCCGGCGGAAGAAGGATTTCCGGCCTACCTTCCGACGCGGCTTGCCAGTTTTTACGAGCGCGCGGGGCGCATTACCGCGTTGTGCGGGCGCGAAGGTTCCGTGAGCGTTATCGGGGCGGTCTCGCCACCGGGCGGGGACTTTTCCGAGCCGGTTACGCAGCACACCAAACGCTTTATCCGCTGCTTTTGGGCGCTCAACCGCGAGCTGGCAAACGCGCGGCACTATCCGGCAATCGGCTGGATCGATTCCTATTCCGAATACGCCGACGAGGTAAAAGATTGGTGGCAAGCGCACGATCCGCGCTGGTGGACGCTGCGCATCGAAGCTTTGGAATTGCTCAAACGCGAACAGCGGCTTGAACAGATTGTACGCCTCATCGGGCCGGACGCGCTCCCCGATTCGGAACGGTTGATTTTGCGGGTCGCCGAAATGATTAAAAACGGTTTTCTGCAGCAAAACGGTTTTGATAAGGTCGATTGTTACTGCACGGCTTCAAAGCAGGTAAAGATTCTTGAGTTGATGATGGAATTCTACGCTCGTGCGCTTTCGGTTATTAAAAACGGGTGCCCGCTCACGAAGGTGAACGCGCTTGACGTCTGCGAAGAAATCGTGCGCATTAAAACCGGCATTCCGAACGACGAAATCGACAGAATACATGACGTTGAACTGCATCTGGAACGGCAATTCGGCGAGCTTGAAGACATTTACAGCAAGGCGGGAATATGAAAGGAATAGAATACCGCGGAGTGATGTCGGTTGACGGTCCGATCGTTGCCGTCCGCCGGACTGAAAATATATTTTTCAACGAAACGGTTTGCGTCCGCGACAGAAAGGGCGAAAAAAAAACTGGCCGCGTCATCGACCTGTCGGAAAATGCGGCTATCGTTCAGATATTCGGCGACACGACGGGGATTGACCTTTCCTCATCGACGTTTGAGTTTTTAAATGAGCCGCTGCGCCTGCGCGTCGGCGAAGGGCTTTTGGGGCGCATCTTCAACGGGCTCGGCGAACCGATTGACGGCTACCCGCCGATCATTGCATCCGACATGGCGGACGTAAACGGCTGCCCGATTAATCCCTATTCGCGCGACTACCCGCGCGATTTTATCCAGACGGGCATTTCCGCAATCGACGGGATGAATTCTCTGGTTCGCGGGCAAAAGCTGCCGATTTTTTCGGGAAACGGTCTGCCGCACAACAAACTGGCCGCGCAAATCATCCGGCAGGCAAAGCTGCGTTCCGGCAGCTCGCAATTCGTTATGGTTTTTGCCGGCATGGGAATCAAATATGACGTGGCGCGGTTTTTCACCGATTCTTTTGAGGAGTCGGGCGTTCTGTCCAAAGTCGTTATGTTCCAGTCCTTTGCCGACGCGCCGTCCATCGAGCGCATTATGACGCCGCGCTGCGCGCTGACCGCCGCCGAATACCTTGCATTTGAAAAGGGAATGCATGTGCTGGTCGTTATGACGGACATGACGAACTATTGCGAAGCCTTGCGGGAGATTTCGACGACGCGCGGAGAAGTGCCGGGACGCAAAGGCTATCCGGGTTACCTGTATTCCGACCTTGCCGAATTGTACGAGCGCGCCGGAAAAATAAAATCTTCGGAAGGCTCCGTCACGCAAATTCCGATTTTAACTATGCCGAACGACGACATCAGTCATCCGATTCCCGATCTCACCGGCTACATAACGGAAGGCCAGATTGTCCTTGATCGGGAACTGGATCAAAAGGGCGTGTACCCGCCGGTGTCGGGGCTGCCGAGCCTTTCGCGCTTGATGAAGGACGGAATCGGCGACGGAATGACGCGCGAAGATCATGCGAATGTCGCAAGTCAGCTTTTTGCGGCGTATTCCAAAGTAAAAACGATACGCAATCTTGCCGCCATCATCGGCGAGGAGGAGCTGTCCGTCCTTGACCGGCAGTACTTGCACTTCGGCGATAAGTTGGAGCGGGAATTTTTTACGCAGGACGAGCATGAAGACCGCACGATCGAACGCACGCTTGAAATCGGCTGGAAAATCCTATTGGAACTACCTGCGTCGGAACTGTACCGGATTAAGCCCGAGTTTATCGCAAAATATCTTCCGAAAGACGGGAGCGTGCGCTAACTATGCCGAAACTGAATATTGCTCCGACAAAATCCAATCTCCTTGCGATGAAAGAGCAGCTTTCCATATCGCGGAACGGCTACGACCTGCTTGAACAAAAGCGCGAGATTTTGGTGCAGGAGCTGATGCGCATGGTGGACAAAGTGAAAATGCTTGAGCGGGACATTGATGCGGTCATACAAAAGGCGTACCCCGCGTTCAAGCGGATGCTGATGACGGACGGCAGCGATCAAGTTGAGCGGATATCGCGCGCCGTGCATTATGATTTCGACATTCAGGAAAAGCAGCTGACAATTGGCGGGATGAATTTTTCATCGCTTGACGTCAAATTTCCGCAAAAACAGCTGTTTTATTCCATGTTCGGAACCTTTGCCAATACCGATGAAGTAATCGGCCGCTTTTTCGATTTGCTGTCGCTGCTGGTGCAGATGGCGTCAATCCGGACGATTGTTTGGCGGCTCGCCGGGGAAGTGAAAAAAACGCAGCGGCGGGTCAACGCGCTCGATAAAATGGTAATTCCGCAAACGGAAGAAACAAAAAAATATATTGAGAATATTCTTGAAGAAAAGGAAAGAGAAAATATCTTTGTGCTGAAGGCTTTGAAGAAGCGCAGCGACGGCAGCAGCGCGCTGTAATGGAGGTGCACTGTGAAATCTATTGTAAAAAATATCGTAGTCGCAATTAGCGGCTCAAAAGCATCCGTGCAGGCTGCAATGTACGGCATCATTCTTGCCAAGCAGCTCGATTTGAATATGAAAGCGGTTTTTGTCATCGATTCGGCCGCCGTAAAATTTCTTACCAACTCACGTATTTTTACGTCGGCGGAGCGCGATTCATATTTGAATGACTTGAATGCGGACGGAAAAAAATATCTTGACTACGTGACGGAGCTTGCAGGCTCGAAAGGGCTCAAAATTGAAACGGAAATCCGTTCCGGATCCGTCTGGGCGGAAGTGCTGCACGCCGCAGACGATTTTAAGGCCGACATGATATTGCTCGGCGGCGCCGTTTCCGGCAAAGCCTCATACGTTCCCGACAACGAGTACCGGCGCAATATCCAGACAACGGCGGGCACCGAAATCGTAACCTACGCAAACTGCCCCGTGCTGGTCATTCACAAAGAAAACATTGCCGAATTGTTTAAGATTTTGTAGCCGACGTACCGTGCGGCACATCCACGTTCTGCTGCAAGAGGAGCCTTCATTTCATGCAGAATCGAAAACTCTCCGCTTCGCACTCAAGCTGTCCGTGTGGGCGGGCACTCTGTTGCCGCGCTATACTTCGCGTATTGTGCCGTTGCTCTGTGCGCGATGATTGCGTCTTCCGTTCTACGTAGCGGTTATTTTACCGGCCGACGTGGTTCCCATCCCGTGAATGCGTCTAATGCCAAGTCGCTCGCCGCGTTCGCTGCAAACTCTTTCCGCGCGGCGCATCCAGATTCGCCTGCAAGCTGAGCGCCCATTTCATGCGGAATCGCATCCCGTTCGCTTTGCACCCAAGCCGTCCGTGCCGGTGAGCATTCGGCCGCCGTGCTCACTGCAAACTCTTTCCGAGCGACGCATCCATATTCGGTTGCAAGAGGAGACTTCATTTCATGCAGAGCCGTCAACCGTTCGCTTCGCACTCAAGCCGTTCGTGTCGATGAGAAGTCGGCCGCCGTGCTATACTTCGCGTATTGTTCCGTTGCTCTGTGCGCGATGATTGCGCCTTCCGCTCCGCGTAGCGGTTATTTTACCGGCCGACATGTCTCACTCTTTGCGAATGCGCTGCTGCCGCGTTCGCTGCAAACTCTTTCTGTGCAGGCACATCCCCGTTCGCCTGCAAGCTGAGCGTTCGTTTCATGTGGAATCGCATCCCGTTCGCTTCGCGCCCAAGCCGTCTGTGCTGGCGCGCACTCTGTCGCCGCGCTATACTTCGCGTATTGTTCCGTTGCTCTGTGCGCGATTATTGCGTCTTCCGCTCCGCGTAGCGGTTCTTTTACCGGCCGGCATGTCTCACTCTTCGTGAATGCGCTGCTGCCGCGTTCGCTGCAAACTCTTTCCGTGCAGGCACATCCACGTTCGGCTGCAAGCTGAGCGCCCATTTCATGCGGAATCGCAACCCGTCCGCTTCGCACTCAAGCCATCCGTGCCGGTGAGCGCTCTGCCGACGCACTCGCTGCAAACTCTTTCCGTGCAGGCACATCCACGTTCGGCTGCAAGAAGAGCGCCCATTTCATGCGGGAATTGCAACCCGTCCGCTTCACACCCAAGCCGTCCGTGCTGGTGAGCAGTCTGCTGCTGCGTTCGCCGTAACCTCTTTCCGAGCGGCGCATCCAGATTCGCCTGCAAGCTGAGCGTTCGTTTCATGCGGAATCGCATCCCGTTCGCTTCGCGCCCAAGCCGTCCGTGTCGGCGCGCACGCTGCCGACGCAGGTGCATAGCACTCGCATCATGGAGCGGCACGCGCGCTTTGGATTGAGCGCGCAAAAAGCGTGCGGATATTCGTATCGACCGTTGCGGAAAGCTCTTCCGCTTCAATGCCGCGCATTTTCGCAATGAACGCATAGGTATGCTGCACAAGGAGCGGCGTATTCGGCTGGCCGCGGAACGGCACGGGAGCAAGGTAGGGCGCATCCGTTTCGCACAATAATTTATCGGCGGGGATAAGGCGCACGAGTTTTTCCGTCTCTGCAATTTTACTCTTTTTGGCGTACGTTACGCTGCCACTCAAACTGATGTACCAACCGCGCTCCAAAAACGCCGCCGCTTCATCGGCGCCGTAAGAGTAGCAGTGAATGATGCCGTTGTCGTAGCCGACATTTTTTATGCAATCGAGCGTTTCCGAAAACGCCTCGCGGGAGTGTACAACGACCGGAAGCTGCATAGTCCGTGCAAGGTCGAGCTGCATTTCAAAGAGCTCTCGCTCGGCCGCGCACAATGAAGCGTCAAAATCTTCTTCGCGCCGGCCGTCGGCGCCGTTTTTATTCCAATGACGGTCGAGGCCGCACTCGCCGATCGCAGCGATTTTGCGGTACAGCTGATTTTCCGACTGCATCGCCGATTCGATTTGCCTTTTCAGCAAAGCAACCCGCTCCTTCCGCCGCTTTATTTCCTCTACCGCTGGCCAGATTCCGGCGGAAAAATACAAAAAATCCTCAGCGCGCCGCTTCAAAGAATGATTCGGCATTCGGTTGAGCGCATCGAAAGCAAACTGCTGGCGCACTGGAAGGTCATCGGCTTCCGTTCCGATATCAAGTCCGAAAAAGCAATGCGCCTCCGCCATCGCTGCAAAAATATCGGCAGCATCCGCGCCTGTGCGTTCGGCAACGAAGGGTAAATGGAAATGCGTGTCAGAAAACATAGCGGCTCCTAGCGAAAAACAATTTTCATTTTAAATACCGTCCGCTCGCGCTCTTTTATCGCGATAATCGACGTATCGGCGCTGTCATGCCGATAGACTCTCAAGATTTGCCCCTCGCGGCTTTCGCCGGTATAGTGCACTTCAATGCTGCTGACGTCGTGCGAGCGGAGAAAATCATCGGAGAAAACATTGAGCGCCAGTTTGATGTATTCGATGTTGTTCATGTGGCGCGACATATCGATATGCTGGGAACGGATTGTTTCATCGTAGACGTGTTCGCATTCGCTCAATTCCGCGCCGAATCGCTCAAATCGCCGTTCAACGACGGGAGCGGGAAAGTCCGAAGCCGGATACGGCAGCGATGAAAGCGCAATGGGACGGCGCGTCGTCAAGTCGAGTACGCACGCCTCCAGATTTGCGACGGCAAGCAGTTTGCCGCTCATATCGTAAAAGGCCGTATTGATATTCGTCCGCATCCCTTCATTGTTTATCGGAAAAGTTGCCGTTTTAATCTGCTGCCGCCACGTCGGACGTTCCGTAAAAGTGATTTTTGTTTTTGTAAAAACCCAAAAGGCGTTGTATTTTTCGCGGTACAAAATGCCGTCGCAATGAAGATGCGCAAAACACTCCGTCACATTATCCTGCATCATCAGCACCGCTTCCGCAATGCCGAGTCGCAGTGAGCTGTCGATGAATGCGGATGAGACTAGCCGCTCCTGCTCAAAAATCAAATCATTTTTCATACCGGCACTATACCATAATTTTTGCGCAGCGTTAAGAAATGCAAGCGGATGTAGCTATATGCGGCCTTTTCAAAAGAAAAACACAGGATTCAAGTACGTAAGGAGCTTGTACTGGACGAATCCTGTGGAAAAAGCCGGGGACTTTTTATCGTTTATGATTTGCACCTCGGCAGATTCACTCCGCCGAAATTAAGGAGAACAGATTATTATTGCGCAGTTTCGCCCAGTTTTACGCACTCCGCAATGCAGGCATCGTCCGGAGTGAGATTGCACGAAAGGCCGTCGCCGTTTACCACCGTGCCGCCGACAGCGCTTACGCGTGCGCTCCAATCGCGGAGCCACTGGCCGTCGCCCCAATCGTAAGAGCCGAAGAGCGCAACTTTCTTTCCGGAAAGTTTACCTTCGATAGAAGCAAAGAATTCTTCCATCGAATCTTCAAGCACCTCGTCTCCCATTGCAGGGCTGCCGAGAATGAGCACGTCGGCCGCAAGAACCGCATCGGCATCCGCCGAATCCGCCGCAGAGAAAATCAATTCCGCGCCGGATTTTTTTACTCCCTCGCACACCGCATTCGCCATCGCTTCCGTATTACCTGTTGTTGATGCATATACAACTGCCTTTTTCATTTTAAACCTCCGTCATCGTGTTTCTATATTTTTGAGCCGCCGAAAGCACCGACATGCCTCCGGCAACTAATTTCATACAATACTCGCTGCAATCCCTATAGCGCGCCATCTGCCGTTTCGCTTCGCAAATGTTCCCGTAGACTTTCCAGTACCCGCTGTATTTGAAGCCCGCCCCCGCGTTTCTTTCAAACGCCGCCACATCTTCAAGCGGATAGCCTAAAAATACCCCGATTTCGTGCGGGAACCGTTCGGAAAACAAGAGGCGCAGGATCAATGCGTTGATAACCGCTTCAAGTCCCTCGTACACGGGATAGCCTTTACGTAAAAGGTAGGCTTGTACCGCTTTATCGCCGAGCACGAGCGGCATCAGCCATTTGTTATAGAGGAAAAGCAATACCCGATCATCATATTTTTGAATGGGAATGACAAAAACCCCTAATTTTTCATAGAGCATTTTCCACGCTTCAATCTTTTGAAAACCGTCTTGGTACACATCGATTCTCATCGAAAAAAGCGATGCAGGTTTTATTCCGCACAATGCAGGCGCTCCATATCGCATTATTGTTCCGTCAAAGTCCATAACGTCCCCTTAAATCCTGCATTCGAAAAATGGCGGGATATAAATTATTGAAGAATCTGACTTTTCCAAGGGAAAATCATATCCCGCCATTTCAATCCGTTACTTTTTGATTCTGTATGCTACTTCAGCCTATGTAAGCTAAAATCCCCGATAAAAAAGGCAGGCAGAAGACAGAGATCTTACACTATGACTATTTTTTATCATTCTGCCTGCCCCTAAATCCATATGCACCGCCGATATGTCTTTTCGGCAACTGAAAGAACTGCTTGTTCAGTTGGAGTTAGTTTATGCTAACTCATTTTTTTTGTCAATATTCGGCCTTCCGTTTGCCGATTGCAACAGCGGATATGCGGGTAAAAGATGCGTAACCGGCAGCGAATGGGGACGCGCCGAACGGAAAGTGGGGCGGAAGTTGATCCGGAATGGAGCTTCATCGCCGTATGCGTCCGCCGACAAACAGCTTGCGCTCAGGTATGCAGATAGGTAATGAATCCGTGCGCACCCCAGCTGCTTGCCGATGCATACCGCAAGGCGTACCGCTCCCGTTTGCGCACTGCGCGCCGTGCGTTAAGGCTCTCGCACCTTCAGCGTTTTTAGGTAGCATTTTGTGTCGGCGGGGATGCGCCTGCTTTCGACTGCTTTTTGAATGATCTTGTTGTGGGTAAACGGCTCAAACGTCGGCGTTTCAAGGAAGGGAACGGCGCTTTGGTACTGCTTAATCAGCGCAAAGCTAAAATACCATGCAATCATCATCTTCACGTAATATTCGTCAGATCGTATTTTTGAAACGAGCGTAAGCATCTCCGGCTTGAATTGCGCGTCAAGAAAGTTTGAAAGCAGCAAGCCGACTGCATAGCGGACGGTGTACGGATGCGGCGATTCAATCCATTCGAGGATCTTTTGGTACACCGCATCGGGATGCTTCTTAAAAATCGGCGGCGAAAAAAGATCGCAAGTTTCCCAGTTGTCGATAAACGGCAAAAAACGTTTCGTTTCCCGAACGGCTGCATCGAAATCCTTTATATTTTCAATCAGAAAGGCGTGCAGATTGTTCTCTTCAAAATAGCGGTGCGGTAGGCTTTGCATAAAACGATACGCCTGCTCCAGTTCCGCCTTAAAAAAATCCTTCGACAGCTTTCTCAAAGCCGGTACCCGAATCCCAATCATCGTTGACTCATCGACCGTCGGCACGAGCTTCTTATTGAAATCCTTGTACGCCGCATCTTGAAGGGAAAGCAACTTGTCTTGTATCGATATTTCGTTATCCTGCATAAACTTCCGAATAAAAATCTATATAACGCCGTAACGCGCATTTGACGTATCTATGATGAGCCTAGTCGGTTCAACCCGCATTGTCAAGGAGCGTCCGGACGTATCGAACGGCTCCAAACGTGCCGGACAGGTTTGCGTTCCGGCTGCGGGGGATGTTGATGGGGCGCCTTGATGCAAAGCGATTCCTTGTGCGATGACGATTCTGCCGAACCACACTATGCTGTCAGCTTCGTATACCACAAACGCGAAACTCACTTAAAAGCGCCCTTGAATGCATTCCGTTCCGCGCGCTTATGCATCCCTCCGACATACTACCGCTTCGAAGAAAAATTAATTTCCGCAATCGGATGGACTAGGAGGAGGAATGCGAGGCGACTGAATTGCACCCCCTCGTCGGGCAGCGTGGAGGCTTAAAGTTCCACATCGGTCGCGCGCCTAATGCAAAACGCGAATCTTACTGCCGTTAAAGTTAAATCCGCCTGACATCATTCCTCTTTTCACTCACTGCGTCTCCACTCGCATGTTTTGCTTACAGCAAAACGTGAAGCCGACCAAGTTAAATCCGTACGATAAAATCCTCCCGCACGTCATGCGCCCAACAAAACGCAAATCCAGCCGCCGTCAAAATTAAATCCGCCCGACATCATTCCTCCTCTTCCTCTCTACGTTCGCCCTCGCACGTTTTGCGCTCAGCAAAACGTGGAGCGTGTGGCCGGTGGAGTTAAATCTGTACGGTAAAATTCTTCCCGAACGTTATGTCCCCACGCAAAACGCGAATCTTGCCGCCGTCAAAGTTAAATCCGCCTGACATCATTCCTCTTCCTGCTCGCCGTTTTCGTACGTTCTGTACTCAGTAAAACGAGAATCCTGCCTCCGATCAAGCTAAATTCCGTGCGGCACGTTCACCCGCGTCCGCCACGTGCTTGCTCGCACGCTTTGCGCTCAGCAAAACGTGAAGCGTGCGGCCGACCAGTTAAATCTGTACGATAAAATTCTCCCACACGCACGCCTTTTTCGAACGTCGTGCACTTGGCAAAACGAGAACCGTGCCGCAGATCAGACTTAAAGTCGCCCGATCCTGTTTTCGCCCGACACCATTCCTCTTTTCACTCACTGCGTCTCCACTCGCATGTTTTGCTTACAGCAAAACGTGGAGCGTGCGGCCGACTAAGTTAAATCTGTACGATAAATTTCTCTAGCACGTCATGCGCCCAACAAAACGAAAATCCTGCCGTCGGCCAAGTTAAATCCTCCTGACATCATTCCTCTTCCTCCTTGCCACGTGCCTGCTCGCACGTTTTGCGTCAGCAAAACATGAAGCGTGCGGCCGACCAAGTTAAATCTGTACGATAAATTTATCCCGCACGCCCCGCTTCTTTCAAACGCAGCCGCGCAAGATTTCTCTAAAAAAGGATTTTGTCCCGCCGATAATCGGAACATGAAAGTATCTGTCAAACCCGAGCGGGCTGTCGGCGTTGCGCTACTGCTGATTGCCGCTTATTTTTCGCTTGCTTTGCTTCTTCAGCTTCTCGATTATGGCAGTTTTCGGCCGGGCGGGGGAAATGCGCTCTTTTCGCTCGGGCACATATTGACTTCGGTTTATGGTTTTTCAAGCGTGCTCATTCCGTTCCTTTTGTTTACATCGGCGGTGTTGTGTTTTGCCGACGGGTGGACGCCGCAGAAAGCGATTCAGTTTCTTACGGCCGCCGTCCCGTTTTTCAGCGTCGTAATTATAGAAAAATTGTGCCGCTCCATTTATATGAGCGCGGCCGATTTTCCGGAAATAAAGATATTGCTGACCGTTTCGATCGGATTGATGCTCGTTTTTATCGAAATTCTTGCTTCTGGCGTGCTTGCCGATAAAATTCTTTCCTATTTAGATGATTTTAAAATGAGCGGCAACGCGGATCCCGTCGCTCCTGCCGAGCCGGAACCTGTAGCGGAAGATTCTGAGGAAGACTCCGCGCCCGAGTCGGACGATGAGGATGCGCCGAACGCCGTTCCTGCCGACGATAGCGTAGAAGCGGAGACGCAGCCGGAAGCGCGTGAAGAACGCGAAAGCGGAGACGACGACACGCAATTACAGGATGCGCCAGCCGAAGATGTGACTGCGCCTGCGGAAAGCGATGACGCCGGGCGTGATGAAGACGATGCTGCGGCGGGCGAAACGGAGAAATACGATCCTTTTGCGGGCGTTTTTGACGAAATTGACGCAACGCCGTCTTCCGTTATTACGCCGGAAGAATATGTTGCGCTGACTCACCCCGAGCCGGATTTTTCCGAAAGCGACGGCGAAGTGGAAGAGCTTGAATGGCCGGACACGTCGGAAATAAAAGCGCAGGCGGGAAATATCGATTTTCTTGAGGAAGAGTTTGCGGCAGAGTACGACGAACCGTTTGCACTCGACGGCGGAACGGAGGATGCGGATCCTTTTGCTGCCGAAACTGCTGCGCCGAATGCGCGCGATGCCGACGATCCGTATGCGGCTGCCGGATACATCGATATGATCAAACAGGAGATTGCCGATTCGTATACGCCGGAAAATGAAGCGGTGTATACGCAAATTATTACCGGCGCGTGCGCCGGAGAGCCGGAAAAAGCGGCGGAGAGCGCTGTGGCCGTTTTTGAAGCGGCGCCTTTTTGCCAAGAAGAAGAAAAAAATCCGGTAGCGGATGCATTTTGTGAAAGCACTGCGCCGTCTGGACTACCGGATACGCCTGCGGAAGAGACTTCGGAGGCGAACTGCGAAAGCGCTGCCGATGAGGTTTCCGGTGAGATAGTTCCGGCCGCTCTCGATCCCGATTTTTTCGACATCGATATGAACGACGATTCGCAGGATGATTTTGACTCTCCTGTACATTCTTTTGAGGCGGATTACGACACCGGCTACGCGGAGCGCCATTTCAAGGTGTCCGGCGCTACGGAATTGTGCGTGCCGTCGGAAGTATTCAAGGAAATGGATGCGGATGCGTACCGGACTGCGCTCAATACGCCGTACACGGAAGAAGAATTCCGCACAATGATTGCGACGCCGATCGCTTCGGAGCCGTCGGCGGTGCAAAAAATCTCCATTCCGGAATTCTGCGATCCGCCGGAAGTAATTACCGAACCGCTGTACGATGCCAAACCGATTATTGAAGCGGCTGCGCAAACGCAAAAGCCGGTTCTTACCGTCGTACCTCCTCCTGCGCTCTCTTCCGCCGTTCGCCCGAAGTCGCCGTATTACGTGCCGACTTCTCTTTTGACTGCGTTTGAAGACGACAAATATTGGATTATCGATGAGGAGACGGAAGCGGATTCGATCCGGCTCAAAAATACGCTCAACGAATTCAATATCGAAGCGGAAATCATCGGCATCAAGAAGGGGCCGGTCGTTACCATGTTCGAACTGCTGCCGGCGCACGGGGTGCGCTTGAGTAAGATTGTCGCGCTGCAGGATAATATTGCGCTGCGCCTTGCGGCAAGTTCCGTGCGCATCGTCGCGCCGATTCCGGGACGGGCTGCGGTTGGCATCGAAGTGCCGAATAAAAAGCGCTCGATCGTCGGCTTCCGGGAAATCATCGAACAGGATTTGTCGGAGTTTAAATCGATGGCGATTCCGGTCGTGCTCGGAAAGGACATTCTCGGAAAACCGCAGCTGCTGGATCTGGTGAAAACGCCGCACCTTTTGATCGCCGGAGCGACGGGCGCCGGAAAATCGGTGTGCGTCAACAGCATGATTCTTTCGATTTTGTACAAACGCTCGCCCGATGCGGTAAAACTCATCTTAATCGATCCGAAAATCGTCGAGCTCAAGCTGTACAATGACATTCCGCACCTTTTGACGCCGGTTATCACCGAGCCGAAGCGCGCTTTCCAGTCGCTGCAGTATTGTTTGTGCGAGATGGAACGCCGTTACGCGCTCCTTGACGGCATGGGCGTGCGTGATATTTCCAGCTACAACCGCAGGATTACGGAACGGCGCATCTGCACGGAAAAGCTGCCGTACATTGTGGTGGTGATCGATGAGTTTGCGGATTTGATGGCAACGACCGGTAAGGAGCTCGAATCGACGGTGGCGCGTCTTGCCGCGATGAGCCGCGCGGTCGGCATTCATCTGGTGCTTGCGACCCAGCGTCCATCCATCGACGTTATCACCGGTCTCATCAAAGCGAATATTCCTTCCCGCATTGCGTTTATGGTCGCATCTAAGATGGACAGCCGCATCATCATCGACCAGATGGGCGCGGAGATGCTGCTCGGCAAAGGCGATATGCTGTACGCCAGCGCCGTTGATCCGTTTCCGGTGCGCATTCAGGGAACTTTTGTCAGCGATAACGATGTCGAAAGCGTTGTCGATTACGTGAAGTCTTACGGCGCGCCGGATTACATTGACGACGAGATTTTCGTCGACGACGCCGATTCCGATGGTGACCAAGCTTTGATGCAGGACGGTGCCGACCCGCTTTACGAGCAGGCGCTCGATATCGTCATCCAGTCCGGCAAGGCGAGCGCCTCCTACATTCAGCGCCGCCTTAAAATCGGCTACAACCGCGCCGCCCGTTTAATAGAAGAAATGGAAGAACGCGGCATCGTCGGCCCTGCAAACGGCTCCAAACCGCGCGAAATCGTACATGTGCCCGGCTAACGGATGACGCGGGACGTGCCGCTTACGCCGCTTACCGGAGGACGCGTGCCTTGTGCGCTGTCTGGTTGCGCGGCCAGTGCGTCAATTTGTATTTTTCATTTCTTTTCACTATACTTTGCGCCGTGAAAGTGCTTGATGATGAGAAGATTGTGATCCGCGGCGCGCGCGAGCATAATCTGAAAAATATCGATGTTGACATTCCGCGCAACAAGCTGGTTGTTATTTCAGGGCTGTCGGGTTCCGGAAAAAGTTCGCTTGCATTCGATACGCTTTTTGCCGAAGGGCAGCGGCGGTACATGGAAAGTCTTTCGTCGTATGCGCGGCAGTTTTTGGGCAGTATGGACAAGCCGGACGTCGATTTGATTGAAGGCCTATCGCCGGCAATATCGATTGAACAAAAATCCACCAACAAAAATCCCCGCTCCACCGTCGGTACGATAACGGAAATCTACGATTATTACCGGCTTTTGTTTGCGCGGGTCGGAAAGCCGCATTGCCCGTCGTGCGGGCGCGAAATTATGGAACAGTCGGTCGATCAGATTATCGATTCGATTATGGAATGGGGCGACGGCGCGAAGTTGCAGATCCTTGCGCCGGTTGTGCGCGGTAAAAAAGGCGAACATCAGAAAATTATCGACGACGCAAAGAAAGCGGGATTCGTCCGCGCCCGGATTGACGGCGTAACGGCTTCGCTTGAAGACAATATCAAACTCGACAAGCAAAAAAAGCATACGATAGAAATTATTGTCGACCGCATTGTGCTCAGCGCAGATGTGCGCAAGCGCCTTGCCGATTCGGTTGAAACGGCGCTTGACAGTTCCGGCGGCATTATTACCGTGCTGCGGCGGACTGAGCAGGGCGAAGAAGAAGTATTGTTCAGCCGGAAAAGCGCCTGCCCGGACTGCGGCATTTCCATTCCCGAATTGCAGCCGCGTCTGTTCAGCTTTAATAATCCGTTCGGCGCGTGTCCCGAATGTACGGGGCTCGGCGAAAAAATGGCGTTCGACAAAAATCTCATCATGCCCGACGATTCGCTTTCTTTTAATGAGGGGGGCTTGGTTCCGTATAATCCCGCGAGCGCGTGGAACCGCTCGCTGTTTGAAGCGATTTTGAAGGAAGCCGGAGCGGATACCGAAACGCCGTTTTCCAAACTGGATAAAAAGCAAAGCGATTTTATATGGAACGGCGATAAAAGCCGGAATATCCGCTGGGTGTACCATAAGCAGAGCGGGGAGGGGCAGAGCACGTACAACCGCCCGTGGCTCGGCGTGTTTGCCGATATGCGCCGCCGCTATCAAGAATCGTGGGGCGACAGCATGAAAACGAGTCTTGAAAAATACATGACGCACAAAGAGTGCGCCGTCTGCCGCGGGCGGCGCCTCCGTGCGGAAGCGCTCGGCGTAACGGTCGGCGGAAAGAATATCCATGAACTGACGGCGCTTTCCGTTGCGGATTCCGTCGCGTTTTTCGGCAGCCTTGCGCTCACCGACGCAGAGCGGCAGATTGCTTCGCAGGTGCTCAAAGAAATCAAAGCGCGCCTCAAATTCCTCAAAGACGTGGGGCTTGACTATCTGACGCTTGAACGGTCGGCGGAAACGCTTTCCGGCGGGGAAGCGCAGCGCATTCGCCTTGCGACGCAAATCGGCTCAAGCCTTGTCGGCGTTATGTACATTCTCGACGAACCGTCGATCGGCTTGCACCAGAAGGACAACCAAAAGCTCATCGATACGCTGACCTACCTCCGCGATCAAGGAAATTCGGTTATTGTGGTGGAACACGACGAGCAGACGCTCCGGACGGCCGATTATCTGATTGACTTGGGGCCGGGCGCCGGCGTGCACGGCGGCGCGGTTGTTGCCGCAGGCTCCCCGACGGAAGTGATGGGGATTCCGGAAAGTTTGACCGGCCGGTATCTTGCCGGCACGCTCCGTATGCAGATTCCGCAAAAGCGGCGGGAAGGCAACGGCAAGATACTTTCCCTCAAAAAAGTGAGCGAGCATAACTTAAAAAACGTTTCGATTGCCGTAAAGCTCGGCACCTTTACCTGTATCACGGGCGTTTCCGGCTCCGGAAAATCCACGCTGATGAGCGATGTGCTCTACCCAGCGCTCAGCAACCGGATTATGAAAACGCATTACCCGGTCGGAACGTTCGGCAGCATCGCGGGCGCGGAGCACATCGACAAAGTTATCAACATCGACCAAAGCCCCATCGGGCGCACGCCGCGTTCAAATCCGGCGACCTACGTGGGCGTCTTTACCGCAATCCGTGAACTGTTTGCCGCCATGCCCGAATCGAAGACGAACGGCTGGGCGGCCGGACGGTTCAGCTTCAACGTCAAAGGCGGCCGCTGCGAACGCTGTCAGGGCTCCGGCACGCTCACCATCGAAATGAACTTTCTGCCGGACGTGTACATTCAATGCGACGTCTGCGGCGGAAAGCGCTTCAATAAGGAAACGCTGGCCGTGCGCTATAAAGGCAAATCGATTACCGACGTTTTGAATATGACCATCGAAGAAGCGTGCGGTTTTTTTTCTTCGATTCCGGCCATCGCCCGCAAGCTCGAAACGCTCAATTCCGTCGGGCTCGGCTATATTCAGCTGGGGCAGTCGGCGTTGACCCTTTCCGGCGGCGAGGCGCAGCGCGTCAAACTTGCCAACGAACTTGCCCGCGTTTCTACCGGCCGCACGCTTTACATTATGGATGAACCGACGACGGGGCTGCATTTTGCGGATGTCAAACAGTTGATGGAAGTGATTCAGCGGCTGGTGGATCAAGGCAACACCGTGCTGATGATTGAACACAACCTCGATGCGATTTGTCAGGCGGATTACATTATCGATTTGGGGCCGGAAGGCGGTTTCCGCGGCGGAAACATTATTGCCTCCGGTACGCCGGAAGAAGTTGCGGCCAACAAGGATTCCGCGACCGGCTTTTTTGTGCGCGAGCTGCTTGAGCGGGAAAAGGGCAGGGGACCGGCCGCCTCATGAATCGGCAACTATGAAAACTCCGCGGCTCCTCAAAAAAATTCTCGTTCTCTGTGCCGTGTTGGGGACGGCGCTTTCTCTTTTTGCAGCGGAAAAGCCTGCAAAGCCGTCAAAAGGAGCGAAGACGGAAAAATCCGCGAATACGCGCGGCGAGCCGAAAAAAGAGGAAGTGAAGCGCACCGAAATTATGATAGAAAACGCGCGCTCAACCCGCTACGAAAAAGATAAGGACACCGGGCACGATGTCATTGTGCTCACCGGCGACGTAAAAGTGTCCGTATCGAACGGCAGCAAAAAAAACGTCATCAATGCCGACGTCGTTCATTACGACCGCATTTCGGAAATGCTCTACGCCGACGGCAACGTCAGCCTTGAGCAGACCGACGGGGAGGCCGGCGGCCAGAAAGTTACGGCGCTTTCGCTCATGTTCAATACGTCCACGCTTGAAGGCGTCTTCGATGACGGGCGGGTGGTGCAGACAAAATCCGATGCGCTGAACCTGCCCTCCGGTTCAACGCTCGTCGTTGCAAGCGATATGTTCGGGCGCAGTCAGTCGAATACGATTGCCTTTAAGCGCGGCAGTTTAACGTTCAGCGATGCCGAAGACCCGTTTTGGCACATCAACGCAAGCCGCATCTGGCTGCTTCCCGGCGGCGAGTTCGCCTTTTTGAACGCCCTGCTGTTTGTCGGCGTGGTGCCGGTTATGTATCTGCCCGCCTTCTATTACCCGAAGGACGAACTCATATTCAATCCGGTTTTCGGCTACCGTAAGCGCGAAGGCTACTTTATGCAGACGACCGCCTATGTTTATGGACGCAAGCCTCTTGAAACGCCGCAGAAGACGACGGATAAAAAAAAGGAAACCGACAATTCGGAAAAGCTCAAGGCGCTGTTCAATTTCGTGCGGCCGTCAACGCTCAAGGATCAAAAACTTGAAGGCTTGATTTTGCATAATCTTGATACCGATTTTAAAGGCGACACAAAAAATTACGTCAAGATTATGGGCGACTATTATTCCAACCTCGGCGTGATGGTCGGGCTTGACGGCGTGTATAAACCGAAAAAATATGTTACGGACATCGAGCTCGGCGCGCAGCTCGGCTTTTCAAATACCGTTTTCAAAAGTAAAAACGATTATCTGCCGTACCTCAAATCCGGCGACAAAGTGCAGGATAAGTCCAATCTGGTCGGCTTTGAGCTGCCGTTCCGCTATAGCGGGCGCTTTAAACTCGGCGTAAATAAACCGTTTTCGCTGACGCTCGCCGTTCCCGTGTATTCCGACCCGTATTTTTCCGACGATTTTTCCAATCGGGCGGAAACGATGGACTGGATCAGCTATGTAACCGAAAATTCGGGGAGCTCCGACGACGACAAAAACCGGACCGTAAAAGAAACTTCGTCGTTTACGTGGAATTTAACCGGCTCCTATTCCGCTCTGCTTCCAGCCGTCGTCAAACCGTATCTTTCGACGCTTTCGATGAACCTCAGCTCGTCGCTTGTCTTTTCGTCGCTGCTGGCAAACGGCTTGACGAACGATAAAGTGGGGGCGGCCGAACTTGCCGCATGGCAAACCTATACGCCTGAGCGGAAATTTTATTATCCGTCGCAGATAACGCCGGTAACGTATTCTGCGAATATTAGCGGCACGCTCATAAGCATTCCGTTTGAAGCCCCGAAGCGGACGTCGAAAAGCGTTTCATTTTCGCCGGAATTTGTTGCGCCGGAAGAATTTTTGACCGAAGCGCAAAAAGAAGCGCGCAGAAAGGAAGCGGAGGCGGCGGCCAAAAAGAAAGCCGGAGCGCAAGGCGCACAGGATGCGGCGGAAAATAAAACGGATGAAAAGGATTCCGCTCCTTCCGAAACCGACAAAGCGCTTGCGGCCGAAGCCTTTCCGGATTTGACCTTTCCGTCCGCGTCGCAGATTGCCCTTTCCGGCATAACCTTTGCCGCTAAGTATTCGGTAAAACCGTCGCTTACCACGCAGCTCGTCTATTCTTCAAGCAACTTAAAAAAGCCTGAGGATTTTGAGTGGAACAATATGCGCTCGTCGATGTACTTGGTGAAAGTCCCCGTTACGCTCGACAACACTTTTACCTACGGCGGCAATTTTTTTTCGGCAACGAATGCGTATACGTTTGAACCGGTATTCCAAAAGCATCCGTATGTTTCGACCGATGAAGCGACCGGCGGCTACAGCGAAAAGTCTGCGGAGGCGCTGCGGAAAACCGATTACGCTGCGGAAAAGAAAGATTTAACGAATACCAATACCGTTGCCTTCAAACCGTTTTGCTACATCAATGCTATCAAGGACACCGGAGTAACGTGGCGTTCGACGGTAAAAATTATCCGCACGGAGTTTACGGGCACGGGGGACGATCCTGAGTGGGATTATCACATTGCGCAGTGGGACGACGAAAAGGCCGTAACGATTAACGCCCTCGATTTTATTATGGCGGCAAACCAGATGGACGGAAAGATTACCGAATCGTTGACGCTGACGACGATGCTGCCGCCGCAGCCGGATCAGTATTCGGGCGTCCTCAAGCTCGGCGCGCCGTTCGTAACGCTCTCTTTTGAAAGCGGCATCAAAAAAACGAGCACGAAAGACGATGCCGAATGGAAAAAGCTGCCGTTCAAGCAGAATGCAACGCTGTCGTTTTTGAGCGATTCGTTAAAATTTACCGAAAGCTACGCCTACAATTTGCAAGATGAGTATCACGATTCTTTGAAACTGTCGCTTGCGTGGAAGGGACTGCAAGCCGATTACAACATGAACTACACCTACGGGTACGATTTTGACAATACGAAAGGCTGGGTAGTCCGCAAAGAGAAAGAATTTTTGCCGTATAATTTTTCGTTTTCTTACAAGCCGTCGACATGGAATGTTGCAACGTGGAAAAAACGCATTTCGCTCGGACTCGGCCTGTCGACAAGCGTTGTGGCGGACTTACTGCGCCCGACGGACAGCTACTTTTTGTTCGATCCGTCGATTTCGCTCAAAATCCATGAGTTTTTGACGTTTACGTTTTCGTCGTCCTCGCGCAATTCCGTCATTTATCGCTATTTTGGAAATGAGCACAAGTTGCCCGGCGAAGTAAATCCCTTTATCGATTTGCTCAATTCGTTTCGATTCGATGACGAGATGCTGCGGAAAAATGCGGGCTTTAAGCTCAAAAGTTTGAATTTCACCGTTACGCATGACTTACGGGACTGGGATTTCAACATGACGTTTAAGATTTCGCCGCAGCTGAAAAACGAAGGCGGCAGAAAATACTACGATTTTGATCCGCACATGACCATTTCCATCGTCTGGCGCCCGATGGCCGCAATGAAAACCGAAATTGTCGACGAATACGGCGAGTGGAAGCTCAATCCGTAGCCGGACGCGGTGACGGAAAGCGCGGTACGGATTTTCCGCAGGCCGGAAGAATAAACTCCGTCGGCCGGCTGCCTCCGATGCATACCGCTTCTGCTGTTGCTCCGCCGCGTGTTCAAATGGCTGCTCCGCTCGGTCGTTCGGGCTCGAATCATGGGCGGCGCTTCGTCAGCGCAAAAGAACGTGCACCGGCGCACGTATGCGACGATGTCTTTTCCAAAAATCGATTTCCGCGTTCAGAAATCATCCTTGAAAAAAACGGGGCTTTGACTTACTATCCAAATTGTCGAAATACAAAGCAATAGGAGCTCTTTATGTTTAGTTACAAAGAAATTGGTCTGGTGAATACCAAGGACATGTTTGCGAAAGCGATGAAAGGACAATATGCGATTCCCGCATATAACTTCAATAATATGGAACAAATGCAGGCGATTATCCAAGCGTGCGTCGAAACGAAATCTCCGGTTATTCTGCAGGTTTCTAAGGGCGCCCGCGCGTATGCAAACAAACACATTCTGCGCAATATGGCGCGCGGCGCGGTTGAATATGCGCACGAACTCGGCTGCGACATTCCGATCGTGCTCCATCTGGATCACGGCCCGTCTTTTGAAGTGGCGAAGGACTGCATCGACAACGGCTTTTCTTCCGTTATGATTGACGGCTCGGCGCTGCCGTACGATGAAAACGTTGCGCTCACAAAGCAGGTGTGCGAATACGCGCACGCTCAGAAAGATTACGTAACCGTTGAAGGCGAGCTCGGCGTGCTTGCAGGCGTTGAAGACGATGTTGTTGCTGCGGAAAGCCACTATACCAAGCCTGAGGAAGTGCAGGACTTTGTCGAAAAGACCGGCGTCGATTCGCTGGCTATTTCCATCGGCACTTCGCACGGCCGCTGCAAGTTTACTCCGGAGCAGTGCACCCGCAGTCCGGACGGCGTTCTGGTTCCGCCGCCGCTTGCCTTCGACGTGCTTGAAGGCATAGAGAAAATGATTCCGGGCTTCCCGATTGTCCTGCACGGCTCTTCGTCGGTTCCGATGGAATACGTTAGAATTATCGAGGAATTCGGCGGAAAGATTCCGGATTCGGTCGGCATTCCCGAAGAGCAGCTGCGTAAGGCGGCAAAATCGGCCGTATGCAAAATCAACATCGATTCCGACGGTCGGCTTGCGATGACGGCTGCAATCAGACGCTTCTTTGCGGAAAATCCGGGAAAATTCGACCCGCGCGAATACTTAGGTCCTGCCCGCGACGAGCTTAAAAAAATGTACATGCACAAAAATATCGAAGTTTTGGGCAGCGCCGGCCACGCATTGGACTAGTTCCTCTGCAATAGCGGCAGTAAATTGATCTAACCGGCATCCGCGAGCGCCTTGCGGTGCCGGTTCTTTATTTTTCGGTAATTATACGCATACGGAGGAATGAATGAACGAATGCACCGGCGTTGCCGACACGATGCTGATTCCGATGGCGGCGCGCATTTTCGCGTCAAAACGTTTTCCCGAGTACTTCTACGATGAAACGGCGCTCGCACTGGAAGCGCGCTTACCGCACGACCGCCTTGATCGGATTTTCCGCGCGTCTTCCGAATATACGATGCTCGCTTCGGTTGCGCGCTATTATAATTTTGACGGGATGATACAATCCTTCCTTTCAAAATACAAAACGGGGAACATCATAAA
This sequence comes from uncultured Treponema sp., assembly GCA_963543045.1. Lineage (GTDB taxonomy): Bacteria > Spirochaetota > Spirochaetia > Treponematales > Treponemataceae > Treponema_D. Next base: position 8,291 of record CAUTZW010000013.1, on the reverse strand, counting down.
CCTCGGCGCGGGATTGGAAACGTCCGCATTCCGCCTTAAAGCGCCCGGCGCGTCGTTCTATGAAATCGATTTGCCGGAAGTCATTGCGCTTCGCACAGAGCTGCTCGGCATCAAGGAAAACGAAACGCTTATTGCCGCGGATATGTTCGATCCGGAATGGACGCGGAAGCTTGATAGCGCATCTCCTTCTTTGCTGATTGTTTCAGGCGTTTTTCAGTATTTCCGCGAGCCGGATATTTTGAAATTCATTGCGGCGCTCAAGGAACGCTTCCCGCTCGGCGAGCTGATTTTCGATGCGACAAACGAAACCGGCATAAAGTACGCCAACAACTACGTGCGGAAAACCGGTAACGCTTCCGCCGAAATGCACTTCTACGTCAACGATTGCCCGGCGTTCGCGCGCCTGTCCGGTACAGAACTTATTGCCTGTCGACCCTTTTACACCGATGCGCGGAAAATGTTGAAGCGGAAGCTCAAACTGTACACCCGCATTGCCATGATGGTGTGCGATCGGGGAGGGCGCACCGTCATCCTGCATTTAAAACTGAACTGACCGCGCGCCTTTCCCTGCGTTCGCCGTATTTTTTGCCGCGGCCGTTGCGGGCTTTTCCGACTTTCTCTATTATATGGCGGCGAAGCGGCGGATACCCGCGTTTTATATTTGTTACGATAAGGATGTGCGTTATGCAGCGGTATAAAAAGTGGATCGGCACGCTCTGTTTTTGCTTCCCGCTTTTGTTTGCGGAGGAAAAAAACGGAGCGCCGGTTATTGTGGTTACCGGCAATAAGGTTGAGCAGGAAGCAGCGGAAGCGGTCGATAAAGTTTCCGTCGTTTCCGAGCAGCAGATAAGCGAGATGGGCGCAAAGAATGTGGCGGAGGTTTTGCAGAATCTGCCGGGCGTTACGGTTACCGAGCACCCGATGGAAGGCGTGTCCATGCAGGGATTCAGCGGCGCGTATGTTAAAGTTTTGGTTGACGGCGTTGCAATCGGCGGGGATGTCGGCGGCGCATCTCCCATCGCGCTCATTCCCGCCTCGGATATCGAACACATCGAAATCATCAAAGGCGCCGCCTCGGCTCTCTACGGTTCGGACGCAATGGGCGGCGTCATCAACATCATCACGAAGAAAAACCGGAGCAGCTGGTCGCTTTCGACAAAGCAGGAGATCAATCTGCAAAAGCGGTATTTCGGGTTTTTAGGCTTTTCCCACCGCAACAAACATTTCGGCATTACCGGAAGCGGCTCCTTCGACAACACGCCGGGCATCATCACGCGCGAAACGGATCCGCTCGGCCGGCGGATTGATACGTTTATCTTTCCGAAAACCCGCTTGGGGTACGGGCGGCTCGGCGCGGATTTTTATCTTCCGGCAGGAAACATGCAGGTGTACGGCGTGTATACCAATCATTTGCGGCGGATGAATCAGGCGGCCGACATCGCCAATCAATTTGCAAGCGAAAAGGGAGAAGGCGGCATGAAAACGTCGCTTTCGCTTTCCGATGCGCTCGAGCTCAATTTGTTTTCCAGCTACAAGTATTTCCGGCATTTTTTCGATGAAATCCACACGGCTTATGATGCGGACAATGTAACGCGCCGCGATTCCGCCTTTCATGAAGTTGAAACGGAAGCCGCCGCGCACTACGATTTTTCGTTCGCCCATTCGCTGCTTGCGGGAATCAACGTAAAGTGGTCGATGATGAACGGCATCGATTTCGATAAGCCGAAGCATTATGCGCTCTTCGGCGCGTTTTCGCAGTTTGTGTGGAATGTGCGCGGGGAAGATCGACTGCGCATTGTGCCGGGCGTCCGCTTCGACTTGGCGCCGCCGCTCGGAAAGGGGGATGCGCTTTTGTGGCAGATTACCCCGAAGTTTAGCGTGCGCTCCGATCCGCTTGAATCGCTGACGCTGCGCTTTTCTTACGGCATGGGCTTTAAAGTGCCGACGCTCAAGCAAAAATACTGGCTGTTCTTTCATCCGGCGCCGACGAATTTTGTTCTGCTCGGCAATCCGCGCCTTGAGCCGGAGCGTTCGCAGGGCTTTAATGCGTCGGTTGAATACCGTCCGCTTGCGGGTTTGACGTTCGGCGCGGGCGGCTACTTTAATTTCGTCAACAATTTGATTTTCGCCGTCGAAACGGAAAAACGAGACGGCTACTATCCCGATGCCTCCGGCACGCTCCATCCGGTTGCGGGGCTCAGGCAATACCGGAATATCGACCGGGTTATTACAGCGGGCGGCGATGCGTCCGTTTCCTATACGCAAAAATGGGTGGAAGCGTCGCTGTCGTACGGTATTGCGGGAATGTATAACTACGACATTGATCGCGGCAATTACTATGAGGGCGCTTATTTTGTGCCGCATCAAGTGAAGGCGACCGTGACCGGCATCATTCCGCCGCTGTTTACGCGCGTTACGCTCGGCGTGCACTGGGATGCGCCGCAGCGGATTCGGGAGGGCTTCGATTCCCGCGCGGCGGACAGAATCAAGTTGAACGCCGAACAAAAATACGCAACGACGCCCGATAAGCTTTTGCTCAACGTGCACGTGAGCCAGCGCTTTTGGCAGGAGCGGTTTGAAGCTTACGCGGGCGTAAAAAATCTGCTCGACAACCGGAGTTTCGTCAACGGAAGCGACGGGCGCACGATGAAAGATTATTACGGGCTGACGAACGGCGCGGTTGTGTATTTCGGACTGGGATTTAAATACAACGTAAAGGGCGGCCGGAAAGCGAAGAGCGCAGCGGGCGCGATGGAAGAGGCGGACGGCAAGGCGGAGCTGCCGGAAGGAATGCCGACGCTGTAACCGGCAGGCTGCGGGCGCGCACGGAGCCGCTTATGCCGGCCGAAGCAAAACGGCGGCAGGGGGAGGGGGCGCCCGCTTTTAGACGGAGGATTATTGAGATGAAAAGATTGATTTTCTGCATGGGAGCTGCGCTGATTTTGACTTCCTGCGAACCGATTGTGCGGGATGTTTCGCCTTCCTACATTCAAGAGCCGGTTGACTTTACCGACATTCCTATCGACGGGGCTGCAAAGTTTGCGACGGCGGATGTCGATTACGATAACAAAAACATGATGGTTTTCTTCAATTTTGCGGCGGGAAATGCGACTGCCGTGCGGCATGACATTTGGGATATCGCCATTGTGACGGATAAGAAGAAAGAGAAAGTCGAAGGCGCCCTCCAAGATGACATATATGTCGTCAGCAATTCGGGCGACTACGGGGAGTCGGCGCAGTTTTTGCCGCTTGCCGACGGCGCGGATGCTGCCGACAAATGCATCGGGATGCGCCTTACGGATATTCGGCACGCTTCATTTATCGATACAACGGAGGATGTGCCGGACTCCCAGAAGGCGAAGTCCGATCACAATCCGCTCCGGAATGCTTTGACGAACGGCAAAAGCTATGTGCTGCGGACGCAAACGCGGAAAGAAGGGCGGACAGAAGCGGAAGTACGGGTGTTCCACATTCGTTTTGACAAAACGGCGGGCGAGTTGAAAGACAAGACGCCGTTTACGCTGCATGTTACGCCGCTCGATTTTAGTGCCGATACGGGTAAAATTACCGGAACCGGCACGGCCTATACGCTTTCGCGTCAGATCAACGGCGACTACAGCTTGAATTATATCAAGTTGGAAAAAGACAGCGCGCTCTTTTTACCGGATCCGGACAACGGCAAAGGTATCCCGAAGAAGAACGAGTGGCAGCTGCTGTTCACCCGCACGAGCATCTATTCAAAAGAAATGGGAGAGATTTTCGGAACGGACGGCATCGTCGGGGCCTCATCGATTTTGACTAACTCGCCCGCAGGCGTTGAAACCGCCGCGCTCTACGGTTGGGACTTTCCGGAAGTTATCCGCGTCCCTCAGGAAAAACACTTTGAGCTCCGTCTCGACGGTATCGGCAAGGGCTTTACCAACCCGCTCAAGGACGACAAGGAAAAAAAGCGGAAGGCGTGGTATTACGGCGTCAACATGCCGCCGACCTTCTATTTGAACCGCATCACCTATGTCTTTCAGTGGCAAGATGCACAGGGGCGGAAATACGCCAAATTCCGCGCAGGCACCTTCTACGGCCCGCAAGGACAAAAATTTTCCGTGCGCTTCCGCTATATTTAAGCGGCCGCGAAAACAAGTATTTGAGTGAAATAAGGGGCGCGGCCGACCGCTTTGTAGTCGGCATTTCCGGGAGCATTTAAGCAAAAATTGATTTCCGCGCGCCCGTCCCCTTCCTATTGCCTTAAATTACGGAGCGTTATACACTCCGATTCGATGAAAAAAATATTGAGAACGGTAACGATCGGTTTGCTTGCCTCGACTGCGTTTTTGTCATGCGCACGGAAGACGCCGCTTGAACAGACAAAGGCGATTCGCGTCGAAAAGGCTGCGCACGAGTGGTTTTATTTTTCAGAGAACAATTTTGAACGGACGCGTCGGCCGGCGGAAGCTCCGGCTGCATTGAAAAAACCGTGGACGGAAGCGGTGCGAATCGCTGATATGGCAACGGCTGCGGAAGCGGAGGAGGGCGCTCCCGTTCCGAAAGCGTTTGCGGTCGTGAACCGCTACGGCATTTTGATGTTCGATGGGGAAAACGTGCGGCTTTACGGCGACGAAAGCGTCTTTGACGGCCGGACGGCGGGCAATCTTGTCTTTTCGGGAAATACGCCGCTGTATTCGGTGTACCGCAGTTCATTTTTCAGCGATGCGCAGCGGAGCCCGGCCGGGGGGATTCATCCGTTTTTGCTGCAATTTTCTCCGGAGCAGCGGGTTTCCATTCCCGTCGTTAATGTAGACAGCCTCGACCTTCCGGCGCAATCGGAAATTACAGCCTTTGTGTGGGACGGTCAGCACTGGACGTGTTCGGTAAAAGACAGCGGCAAAGAAAAAGTCGACTTCACTTATTTGTCCTTCCAAACAAAGGAGCCGCTTTTGTCGGTAACGCCTGCGTCGGCGGAGCGCAGCTTGCTGGTGACGGAAACGGATGCGGACGGCTTCCGGAACGCGAAGAAAATCTTTGCGTTCAACGAGGCGCCGGAACGGTTGAAGAAGATTCTTGCGACGATACCGCCGCATATCGGTTTTTCGGTCAGTTGCAAGAACGCCGGCGGCCATTCTCCGCGCATATTCGTGCGGGAAGGCAAACGCGGCGGCGCAACGCTTGACGCGCACGCGATTTTAGCGCCGTCGTGGGCTGCTGCGGTATTCAGCGACGGTTCGGTATTTATTCAGGGAGCGCTGACATCGCGGCTCATTGATATGGGAAAGACGGTTGCGCTCAAGCTGCCAAAGCTGCCGGGCGGATTCGTTTACGGTTCGTTCGCGCTCAGTGGCGGATATTTTTATGCGGCATGGGAAGAATCCTCGTTTTATGAAACGGCACGGAGCGGTTTTCTTTCTGTGAATCTGGACAAAATCCTTGCCGAAAATGGGAAATAGCGCCATGAAAAAAAATACGTTTATCTTAGTCTTATTGTTACTCGTTTCTTTTTATCCGTTTGCCGAAGACGCTGCGCCGAATGACGCTCCGCTTTCTGCCGATGCGTCTGCCGCAGAACTGGAAACGGACGAGAGTTTGGATGCCGAATCCGATGAGGATGCTGATGAGTCGGAAGAGGCTGACGATGATGCTGAAGAAGAATCGGCGAAGCCTAAAAAACGAGCGGCCGAGCTTATCGACTTGTGTCTCCCGCTCAGTCCTGCGGTTATCTTTTGCACGGATACGGCCGGCTCTCCTTCTCCCGTCGTGTTTCCCATCGCGTTCGGCATTACAATTCCGAAACAGACGCTCGTTTCCTTTCAGCCGCGCATCTCCTTTTTTACGGGCTACTACTCATGGCACGGAAAATACGCGCTTCCGGCGGAAATTGAAAGCCGAACCGGCACTGCGCTTTCCTTTATGGTGGATTTGCCGGCTGCCTTTACATTTCGGATACGCGAACGCCATGCCATTGAAACGACCATCGGCGCAGGTTTCCTTTTACGCGGGGCATTTCTTTCAAACGGCGTGGGCAAAAATGAATCAGGCGTTTCCGGAAGCGCGGAAGGCGACGTGAAGAAAATAAACGAATGGTTTTGGAAGGGCGGAAACTTCTTTTTTGTACAAACGTCCGTCGCCTACCTTTTCCGAGTTTCGGAAAAACTTGAAGTCGGCCCGGAAACGCGCTGCTACCTGCCGATCGGCTCATTTGTTGCTGGAAACGGCTTTTACCACGGGATTTTATCCGGCGGCATTAAAGTCGGTATTTCGCTTTAAAAGTTTTTTCCGAAAAATCCGCATCCCCGCAAATCTGTGCGAACGATTTACGGGCGTAGGCGGAATAAGCCGTTTTTATTTTATAGAAATGTTTACGTGTTGGACTTCCCGCTTTGCAGCAAGGTATTGAGGTGCGACTGGGATGCCTGAATGACGTTAATGATTGTCTCCGTATTCCGGATAGCAATTTCAATGTCTTGCAGCGAAGTAAATCCGTCCTTGATGCTTTTATCCTGTTTCCGCATGGATGACGTAATTGCCCGCAGCGAATTTCCTGCGTTATTGAGCATGGTCGAGTTTTTATCAAAATTACTCAGCACGTTATTAAATGACGACTGAAAATCTGAAAAAAGCTCAATAAACAAAGACATACTTTGATTTATTTCACTCACCGACGCCTGCAAGTCGTTCATTTTCTTTTCTATCTGTTTGGTAAAATCTCCGGTTTGGGTGGCAAGCGCGCGCACTTCATTTGCAATAATCCGGAACCCATTGCCGAAATTTCCTGCGTGCGCTGCTTCAATCGACGCATTGATAGCCAAAATCCCCGTCCGCACCGAAATATCTTTGATATTTGCAAGCATCTGCTCAACTTCGCTTGTCCGCTCCTTTAACACGCCGAATGCAGCGATTGCATTCTGCGCATTCAACGCGGTCGCGCCGATTTCATCAACCCGCTGGTGAACGTCCTGCTGGATTACCTGCCCGTTTGTCAGCAATTCCGCAAGTGTTTCATCGACGCTGTCGATATTTGCCGAAGATTTATTACTCTGCCGTTGCAGCTGCTCAAAATCCCGTAAAATGGAGCGGAACCGTTCTTCAAGTTCATTTACCGACTGTTCAACGATGGCAAACGACTGCGGCGTTAAAAAATCGAGGATATTGGACTTGTTATAATAAATAGTAATTTTATCGATTAAATCGGAAAAATTAGCGGAAATATCATTTTCTTCCATAATATTTACTAGAAAACCTCCGGCCTAAAACCATTTTTCGATAAGGTCGCTGCCGCACTGAAGCTGCGAAAGCCAATTCAAAAAGTTCGTAACCTGTTCGTCTTTATAAATCGCTCCGTGCTGCGGCGCAAGCATTACCGGATTTAGGCGGCGGATGCTGTCCGCCCAATGTTTGACAATCTTATTCGACATCATGTACCGAACGTGGAACGCTTCGATCAGGCGGACGTGCTTTTGGAAATCTTCGACAAAAGTAGTTTCATCGCCGCCTTCAAAAATCGCAGCTCCAATGTCGCCGGTAAAAAGAATGCGCGAACGCTCGTCATACAGACCGAATTGCCCGACCGAATGCATAAAATGAGAAGGAATGCAGCGCATAGTGGCGCCCGATGCCAGCGGAATGTTCATCCCTTTGTCGGGAATCGGAATAATGCGGGCGCTGTCGACAATGCCGAAGTGCGGCATAAAGCGCACCCAGAGCGCTGAAACGTATACTTTCGCTTTCGTTATGCCCATCCAAAGCGAAATGCCCGACGATACGTCAGGATCCTGATGCGAAAAGAAAATCGTATCGATTTTCTCGATTGAAATAAAATGGCTGACTGCCGTTACCACATGCGAAAAAAGGTGCACCCCGCCCGGATCAAGGAGCACGCCGCGCCCGCGGTCAAGGATGAGGTACTGCATGGTCTGCACCGCGCCTTTCCGGTATTCGCCTTCCGAGCCGAGCCAGATGAATTTATGATCGTTGTCTTCATATAAAACGATGCCTTTTACCATTTGTTCTTGCGCCATATATTTTTTCTTCCTTAATATCTGCACGTGATAGGGCGCCAATATAATTCTAATTTGATGCAAGGTCAAGGATGGCATTTTCCCGGCCGCGCAATCGACGTAAATATTTTAAGATAATTCGTATCCAAAATGAAATTCCCACTTGCAGAACAATCCGCTCTGCTGTAGAATGCGCTCTATTCCCGCTTTTTCTATGCAGGATAAAAAAATAGCAACACATTAAAGGAGCTTGGAAGAAAATGCATTTTTGCAGTATTACCCCCCCCCTCCCCCCCCCCCCCCCCC
>CAUTZW010000012.1:0-46617 GCA_963543045.1 uncultured Treponema sp. | reverse complement strand
AAGCGGCGCACGCCGAAAAACAGACGAGCAACAAGCGGGAAAGCCTAGTGAAGTCAGGGAGTCTCGATTGCATGAGCGTCCTACCTATCCGGCCAGCTAGCACATTTTGCCTTAGCAAAATGTGGAGCGGACGGCCGACAAAGTTAAGTCCTCCGCATCCAGTTCTTCCGTCCGCCGCACGCCCCGCCCTTTTGTTGCTTGCGCATTTGATTTGTGCTATTATCCGTCCCGCTTGTAACAAAACGGCATTTCAATTTGTCAAATCTTTTTTTCAGGAGGCTTTTATGGACGGCGGCGACAGTCGTGGCTCCAAATACCATTTATGTGCGCAGATTGCGCGTAAAAGCCTCTGCAGGAAGGTCGCCGACTAACTGTTCGATTATCCTGTATGCGGCAAACCGCCGGCAACCTTGCCGCCGGTAAAAAATCGGCATTTTGCCTTAATACGGGATACTTTTATGATTACATATTGGCAGCAGGAGGGCGACCGGCTCGCCCGCATTAAAAAAGAGGAATTGGATAGCGGCAAGCGGACATGGGTCGATGCCAGAGTGGTAACGCGCGAAGACGTTGCGCTGTTGCAGGCCGAGTATGCGCTTGAACCGGAGCACATTCTCGACATCCTTGATCCGGATGAACTTTCGCGGCTTGAAGACGGGGACGGCTACGTGCTTACCATTATTCGGCTGCCGCTCTTTGATCCGTCGGCGGAAACGCAATACTTTACGGTGCCGCTCGGCATCGTCATCAAGGGAAATAGCATCATCACCATCTGCTGGACGGATTGCGAAGTGCTCAAGGATTTTTCCGCCGGCAGGGTGAAGGGAATTACGCTCTCCGATTTTCCGGCATTCATCATTCGCTTTATCAGCCGTGCGGACATCACCTTTCTGCGCTACCTCAAAGAAATAAACCGCCGCTTTGTCGGCATTCAGAACGAATTGCAGCTTTCCGTTGCAAATAAAGAAATCCTCCAGTTGTTGAGCCTCGAAAAATCGCTGGTCTATTTCACAACTTCGCTGAAGAGCAATCAGCTGATGCTCGAAAAATTCCGCAAGACAAAACTCGTTACGCTCGACCTTGACGACATTGATTGGCTCGACGACGTGGACATCGACAACCGGCAGGCAATCGAAATGGCGGAAACGTACCGGAACGTCTTGGTCGGCATCATGGACGCATTCAGTTCCATCATTTCAAATAACCTCAATATATATATGAAGAAACTTGCCATCCTAAACATCATTATGATGGTACCGACGTTCATCACGAGCTTTTTCGGCATGAACTTTCCGCTGCCGTTTGAACGGTACGGCCGCAATGCGACATGGGTTGTAACCGGAATCTGTATCGTTTCGATTTTTATCACCAATACGATTTTGAGTTTGACCGACAGACGATTCGAGCGCAAGGGCGACGACACGAAAAAGCTTACCGCCAGCCGGAAGGAACGGAAGAACCGGCGGCGCATGGCGTCCATTGAAGCCGCCTTGCAAGAATAAACGCCGATTTGCGTTTGTGCGCTTTGGCGACACGCGCAAATCGGTTTTCCGGTTTTTCATTTTTCTTCTTATTTAATAAGATGCGATATTTTTTCTATTTGATAAATTTCGCGTTTCAAAATAGAATAGGTGAAAATTTTCCCGGTGGGGCGCATCCCGCTTTGTAAAAGCGGCGCCGCAGCGGAGAATGGTTCTAATTACATTGAGAGGAGTATGCATAGCATGGGTTCTACATCGATATCCGCGTCCCCGTTCGGAATAAATAAACAACAGCTTACGTATGGCATCGGCTTCCGGCTGACCATGATTATTTCGCTGGTTTTGCTGGTCGTCTTTACCGGAAAAGCGATTTACGACGCAAATTACGATTACGCGACGGAAATCGATGAGCGGACGCTGGAAACGACGGGACAGAATCGGGTGTTGGCAAACGACGTTGAACGTATTTTTGCCGAAGTGCGCCAAACCTGCGCGGATTTAAATGGCGTCATCCAATATGAATTGAAATTACCGGCGAATGAACGCAGCCGGGAGCGGATTATCGAATACCTCAAGGTGCTGCTCTCTCAAAACACTTCGCTCAAAGGCTTAGCGGCGCTTTTTGAACCGAATGCATTTGACGGCAACGATGCCGCTTTTGCAAACAGCGGGATTTACAATGCGGAGGGGCGATTCATTCCCTATACGGAAAAAAGCAGCGTCGGCGTTGCTGTCCGCTGCGTTACGTTTGACGGCGATTCCGAAGAATGGTACGACAGCCCGCTGCGTAACGGTAAAGCGGCGATGGTTCCGCCTTTTAAAAACCGTAATGACATTCTGACGACGCTTGCCGTGCCGATTGCGTTCAACGGAAAAACCATCGGGATCATTGATGCGAATGTCGACGTAACCTTCCTGCAGGATAAACTTGAACGGGTTGTGGGCACCAAAAAGGAAAACTTTAAAGTTTTGTGCACCAATAACGGGACGATTGTCGCAAACGGGTTGGACGCGTCAAAGATTTTGCAGAATCAATTCGACATCAATCCTGACTTTAAGCCTCATTTTGAAACGGCAGCCCGCAATGAAATGTCGGAGCAAACGTCCGTCTCGCACACATCGGGACTTTTGTCGAAATTCATTTTGACTCCGGTTAATCTTCCGGGCGTTGAGGAAAACTGGGTACTCTTTTCCTGCACGGCGATTAGCGAGTTTACTGCGGCGGCAAAAAAGAGTTTGATCGAAACGATTATCGAATACGTTTGCATTTTAGCCGCCGTCGTGGTGTTGATGTACCTTTTGATTCGCCGCCAAGTGAGCATTCCGCTGCAATTTACCAGCGGCGCGCTGCGGAATATTGCCGAAGGCGACGGCGATTTGACGGTGCGGCTGCCGGTACACGGACATGACGAAATTGCGGAATTGTCGCTCTACTTTAATCAGACGATTGAAAAAATCGGTACGTCGGTAAAGTCGGTCGGCCGCAATACGCACGATCTGCAAAAAATCGGCAGCAGCCTTGCGGTCAACATGACGGAGACGGCGAGCGCCATCAATGAAATCAGCGCAAATATCGAAGGCGTAAAAAAGCAGATGGCAAATCATGCGTCGAGCGTTATCGCGGTCGGTTCATCGCTGCAAGTCATTACGCAAACGATTCAAGACCTGAACAAGCACATTCAAACGCAAACGGCGACGGTCGACGCATCGTCCGCCGACATTGCGCAAATGGTTTCGAACGTGAAGTCTGCGGCGGACGGTATAGAAGCGAATATCAAAACGCTGGACGCGCTCGACAGCGCAACGAATACCGGTAAAGCCGTTATTGCCGAAGCGGTCGATTTGAGTAAGGCGGTTGACGACAGTTCGGAAATTTTGCTTGAAACCAGTACGGTCATTCAAAATATCGCATCGCAGACCAATTTACTGGCGATGAATGCGGCGATTGAAGCGGCGCATGCCGGAGAAACGGGGAAAGGCTTTGCGGTCGTCGCGGATGAAATCCGGAAGCTCGCCGAAGAATCGAACATGCACGGAAAGAACATCACCGTCATTCTCCGGGAGCTTAAAGAAAAAATCGGTAAAGTAAATAATGCAGCGGATGCGGTTGCCCGCCAGTTCGACAGCATCTTTGCGCTCGTTGAAAAAACGAAGGGGCAGGAACGGGCGGTTATGGATGCCATGCAGGAACAAACCGAAGACAGCAGCCGAATCATGCAGGCCATGCACAAAATCGGCGAAATAACGCACGACGCAAAGAACAATTCAAATGAAATGCTTGAAAGCAGCAACCGCGTCGCGATTGAGATGAAGCAGCTGGGCACTATGTCGGATAGCATTGCGAACAGCATGAACGAGATGGCGGTCGGCGCCGTGCAAATCAACAATACGGTGCAGGAAGTCAACTCCATCAGTCAGGATAACAAAGAAAGTATCGAAAATCTGCTGGCGGAAGTGTCGAAGTTCAAGGCATAGCGAATCATAACCGGCACGCACGGTGTGCGGCATGAAGCGCGGAGAGAAGTTTGCGCTTTATGCCGCGTTTATTTTCCGCTCAGACTATTTACGGCAGGGATGCCGCCTGCCCGTTGCCGCCGCGCGCGGGTAAAACCGCCGCGATTTCCAAAAACTTGACAACATCAATATTAGGCAGTAGAGTTCGCCCATGTTCGATACTGCAAAATATAAAAAATTTGCGCTCCTCCAATTAAAAAACAGATGGACGACGCCGGTTTTAGTTACATTATTTATCCTTGCCATTACCGTTTTGTTTAATCTATCGCAATATATTGCCAGTTTCCCGCAATTCTTTGCGGCGCTCAAAGACCCGTCGCACATTGCGTTCATTCCTTCTATTGGAGACGGGAACGTTCCCTCCCGTTTGTTCTTTCAGGCGACGATATTGCAACTGCTCGTCCTTTTTGTGCTCAGAGCGGGGCAAATCAATTTGCATCTCAAAATGTCCCGCAGCGCGGATCCCGTAAGCTTTTCCGATTTCTTTGAAGGACTCGGCTTGTGGATGCGCGCAATTCTTGCGCAAAGTTTGGTCATCCTGCGCGTTTTTCTGTGGTCGCTGCTCCTTGTTATTCCTGGAATTATAAAGACTTACGCATATTCTCAAGTGATTTTTCTGATTATCGAATATCCGCGGCTTTCTATCCGAAAAGCGCTGCTCGTCAGCAAAGAGATTACCAACGGGCACAAGGCCGATATTTTCGGCGCGCAGCTCAGCTTCTTCGGCTGGTACCTTCTTGCAACGTTTTTAACCGCCGGAATCGGCTTGCTCTGGCTCGAAGCCTATTACTACATGACGATGACCAATGTGTATCACGCGCTTTTAAAGGAAGCCATCGACAAAGGGACGATTAAATCCGAAGATTTGGTCGGCTGACGCATGGTGCGGCACAAGGATAAAAAATGAATAACGAAAAGAAAAAAATAGGATTCATCGTTTTTATCGTAACGATTGTAATTGCCCTGCTGGCGGCGGGACTGGATATCGGCCTAATGTATGCGCCCTCTCCGCGCAAGGGGACGTTTTTCAAACCGCTAAAGCAAAAATCGCACGGATACATTGCAGCGCTCTATCTTGAAGGTGTCATTGAAGAGTCGAATATGTCCTACAACCAAGAATGGTTGCTGTCGACCATCAAAGATTTGAAGGATGATGACGCCAATAAAGGGATTGCGCTGTTTGTCGATTCGCCCGGCGGCGCCGTCTATGAAGCAGATGAAACCTATCTTGCCTTGCAGGATTACAGAACAACCGGCAGACCGATTTATGTCTATCAGGGAAGCCTTGCCGCGTCCGGCGGCTATTACATTTCTTGCGCAGGCAACAAAATCTATGCGAACCGGAATACGCTCACCGGTTCAATCGGCATCATCATGGGAACCTCGCTCGATCTTACGGATTTGATGAAAACACTCGGCATTAAATCCGAAACGATCACGTCCGGAAAAAATAAAAATATGTTCAATTACAATGAGCCCATCACTTCCGAACAGCGGAATATTATGCGGAGCATTGCGGATGAGGCGTACGAACAGTTCACCGGCATTGTCGCGATGAATCGAAATATTCCGCTTTTTGAGCTGAAAGAAATTGCGGACGGCCGCATCTACACGGCGCGGCAAGCGCTCAAGCTCAATTTGATTGACGCAATCGCATCGTGGGATGAAATGCTGCAGGACATGGCGGATAATTGTTTTGACGGAAAAAAATACCGGCTCGAAGAATTCCGCTACAACTACAAACTGTCGCTCCGCGACTATATCATGCAGAATGTATTTGGTTCGTATCGGGCGCTTTCCCAAAAGGCCGATCGCTTCCTTTCCACGGCAACGCTGCGCTATCCGGCATTCCTTTACAGTTCAAGCGCAATTAATTAGACGGCGGCACAGCGGAATCCGCTTCCTCTTCATGCATCACCGTTTTGGTGAGTGCATAGGGAAAGCCGCAATAGTGCAGGCGGCGCATAATTGCCGCGCGGTCTTTGTTGAGCCGGATGCATTTGGCATATTCCCTGCGGCACAACTCATATTCCGACGTAACTGCAAGAAAATCGTCCAGCGCAGCGGCTGCAATTTCCTTTGAAATACCGCGCTTCCGTAAACTCTGTTCGAGCTTCGTCCGCCCTTCCGCGTGCTGTATCTTTCTGGAATTGAGCCACGCACGGGCAAACCTCGCATCGGAAAGCGTTCCGGCACGCTCCAGATAATCTAATGCAGCTTTTATGTGAGGCGCCTCACAATTTTTCGCACGGAGTTTCCGCTCAAGACCGAAGCGACTGTGTTCCGCCCGCGCCAGATAGGCGAGCGCTCTTTTCTCTACGGTGAATGCCGCTCCCGCACCGATGAGCTCCGCTACGTCTCCGCAGGAAAATTCCGCTCCGGCAGTCAAATCCGCTTCATCGAGCGTTTTGAGATATGCGGCACGAATAAAAAAAGCAAGTCCCTCGTCGAACGTAATTTTCATACATCCGGCGGAAACTTGCTCTGTCGACAGAATAACCAATCGTTAGCGCTTGCTGAACTGGAATCTTCTGCGCGCGCCCTTTTGACCGAACTTTTTGCGTTCAACCATGCGGGAATCGCGTGTAAGATAGCCGTTTGCCTTCAATGCCGTCCGGCAATCGGGAGCGACTTGCAGCAATGCGCGGGAAATACCGTGCAGGCAGGCCGCCGCCTGGCCGTTTATGCCGCCGCCATATACATTAATCAAAATATCAAACTTGGTATCGTTTGACGTAACCAGCAAAGGCTGATGAACGGTTTTTATCTGTTCCTCCGAATCAAAATAGTCCTTTATATCCTTTCCGTTTACGACAATTTTTCCGGTGCCCTCGCGCATAAAAACACGCGCAACGGCCGTTTTTCTTCTTCCTGTTCCAATCGCTAAGTTTTTAACCATCATAAACTCCTGTTATATTTCAAGCTGCTTCGGGTTTTGCGCTGCATGCGGATGCTCAGAACCGGCATAAATCTTTACATTGCTGAGAATAGTACGCCCCAATCTGCCGGAAGGAAGCATCCCTTTGATCGCACGGTACAGCGGTTCGGCCGGATGCCGCTCGATAAGCCGCTCGAACGTGTGCGCCTTCAAACCGCCGACAAAGCCGGTGTACTTGTAGTAAATCTTTTTCTGTTCTTTACCGCCGGAAACGGCAACCTTATCCGCATTTATGACAACAACATAATCGCCCATGTTCTGGTTCGGAGCGAACGTTACCTTATCTTTGCCGCGCGCAATAGCCGCAACCTTCGCAGCCAGCCGCCCTAACGGTTTACCGGCAGCGTCAATGATGAACCATTCGCGCTTTTGTTCGTGTTCTTTTACGAAAATCGTTTTCATCTGTGTTACCTTATCATTCAGAATCTGTGCATTCACGCCTGTGCATCCGGCATAAAATGCAAAACAGCGATGAGCAGTCGCCGTTTATGTGCGGGCCCTCACTATATAGGAAACGCCCCCGCCGCGTCAATCTGAAATTCGGTATGACGAGGGGAAAGAAGAGCAATAGGTGCAGCAATGTGTCTCTGTGCTTACTCGGGGAGGAATGAATTGTACGCGGCGGATTTTATTTGTCGTCCGCACGCTTGTGCCGGATGCCGCCAACCTTTGCCGACCGCTCCCTGTGCGAATGCCCACGTCCAGCAAACCGCACGAGAGAAATCTTACGGCACTAAACGGGATGAATTGTACGCAGCGGTCTTGATTCATCGTCCGCTCGCTGCATCGGATACCGCAAACTTTCACTATGCCGCCCCCTTTGCAGATTCCTGCGTTCGACAAACCGCGCGAGAGAAAGCGCACGGTACTAAACGGAACAAATTGTACGCGGCAGCCTTGATCTATCGTCCGCCCGCAGTACCAGATGCCACAGACCTTTGCCGTGCCGTCCCCGCACGGATTCCCGCGTTCGGCAACCGACACGGGAGAAATCTTACAGCACTAAACGTAATGAATTGTACACGGCGGATTTAATTTATCGCCCGTTCGCTTGTATTGTATGCCACACACCTTTACTACACGGATTCCCGAGTTCCGAACCGCACGGGATAAGTCCTACAGCACTAAACGGGATGAATTGTACGCAACGGCCTTAATTTATCTCCTGTCCACTATACCGAATGCCGCATACCCCTGCCGTGCTGCTCCTTTTGCAGATTTTCGTATTCGCCAAACTGGCACGGGAGAATGCTCGCGGCACTAAACGGGATGAATTGTACGCAGCGGTCTTGATTCATCGTCCGCTTGCTGTACCGGATGCCGCAGACCTTTGCCGTGCCGCTCTTTTGCGGATTCCTGCGTTCGGCAAACCGCACGAGAGAAATCTTACGGCACTAAACAGAATGAACTGTCCGCGGCGGCCGTGCTCCATCGTCCGCTCGCTGTACTGGATGCCGCATACCATTATCGTGCCGCTCCCTGTGCTGATTCCACATTCGCCGATAGTTTTTTTTTTAGAAAATCGGTATAGTGTGCGCATGAAAATTGAAAGGAATAAGCTTTTGCCGTTTGTGCTGACGCTCGCGGTGATTATTGCGGATCAAATCTCAAAAGCGCTCATCATTAAACATATTCCGCCGCTTACGGTCGGCGCGCAGTTTTTCGGCGATTTGCTGCGCATTGTGCATGTTTCAAATACGGGCGTGGCGTTTAGTTTAGGCGACTCGATGCCGCTGCTGATGCGTCGGCTGTTGTTTGCGCTGGCTCCGCTCGGCGTTATTTTTCTGGTAATCGGCGTGTATTTCCGTAACAATGATTTTTCGCCTCTCCAGCGGTGGGCGATTTGCGGCATTGTCGGCGGCGGATTCGGCAATCTCATTGACCGCTTTTTTAGAAGCTCAGGCGTCATCGATTTTATCGACGTCAAATTTTTCGGAATCTTCGGTCTTGCGCGCTGGCCGACTTTCAATATTGCGGATGCGGCGGTCGTCGTGTGCGGCCTCTTACTGCTCCTTTCGTTTTTGCTTGCAGTACAAAAAGAAAAGAATAACGCGCATACGGGCGAAGGGACAAAGCTTCCGTCCGAATCTTAAATGAGGATTTACGGCAGGTTACCATGAATAAAATCGGTATAATCGGCGCAATGGCGATTGAAATTGAGATTTTGCGCGCGGCGATGGAAAAAAACGGCGCCGTCGAAGCGGTGCAGGAGGGCGGTTTGACTTTTTACTGCGGCGCCCTGCACGGAAAGAATATCGTTGCGGTAAAAAGCGGCGTCGGCAAAGTAAACGCGGCATTGTGCGCGCAGCGCCTTGCGCTTTCGTTCAAGGTGGAATGCATTATCAATACCGGAATTGCCGGCGCCGCCGCGCACGGGCTCGGCGTGTTCGACATGGTGGCGTCCTCCGATGCGCTCTACCACGATATGGATGCCGTTGTGTTCGGCTACAAGCCGTGCCAGATTCCGCAAATGGAGGTGTTCGCTTTTCAAGCGGACACGGCGCTCATCGAAGCGGCCAAGGCTGCCTTTGCGGAGTCGAAATACGCCGGAACGCAGCGGCTTTTGTGCGGGAGGGTTGCATCCGGCGATCAATTCATAGCGGAAAAGGAACGGAAGGCGCACATCATCGAGCTTTGCAACCCGGCCTGCATCGAAATGGAAGGGGCGGCTATTGCGCACGCCTGCTTTTTGAACGGGCTCCCGTATGTCATTCTCCGGTGCATGTCGGATACGGCGGATGACGGCGCGGTGTATTCGTTCAATGAAAAGACTGCGGCGGATGAAAGCGCGGAAATTGTCGAACGGATGATTGCGCATCTTGCATGATTGTGCAAGGCATCTCTCAAAAGGAGCACTATAATGGAAAAGAAATATCATGTCGAAAGTTTTAACCTCGACCACACAAAAGTTACTGCGCCGTTTGTCAGGCTTGCAGGACAAAAAACCGGAAGCAAGGGCGACATCGTGTCGAAATTCGACATTCGCTTTTGCCAGCCGAATCAAGAATGCATGTCGACCGGCGCCATCCACACGCTGGAACATCTGATTGCCGAATACATTCGCGACGAAATCGGCGGCGTTATCGATTTTTCGCCGATGGGCTGCCGCACCGGTTTTTACTTTACGCTGTTCGGCACGCCGACGGAGGCGGACATTGCAGCGCATCTGCTCGCCGTGCTCAAAAAGGTTTCGGAATGGGATAAGCCGATTCCCGCCGTTACGGAAAAAGAATGCGGCAACTACCGCGACCACAATCTTTCGGAAGCAAAGGAATGTGCGGCAAAGTGGGTTCTCGGCATTGAGCGCAAAGGATGGAACTGCTTTGTGTAAGACGCAGGATTTTTAAGCGGAGCGGCAGGAGCCGGAGAAGGCGGACGGGAATTGAGAGACAGGTATGGAAATCATAAAGAAACTGAAAGAAACCCTTATCTCTGTAACGCCGGTTATGGCGATTGTTATCGTTTTAGGCTTGACCGCAGCTCCGCTCGGCGCAGGAACGCTTTTGCGCTTTATCATCGGCGGCGGGCTTTTGATAATCGGCCTGACGCTTTTTTTAACCGGCGTAGAACTAGGCATCCAACCGATCGGCGAACGGAGCGGCGCGGCGCTGACCAGCAAAAAAAGTCTTCCGCTCTTACTGGGAGCCGCATTTGTGATCGGCTTTTTGGTTACGGCGGCGGAACCGGACATTCAGGTGTTCGGCGACCAAATCCGTTCCGTTTTCAGCGCCGTCAACAAAATGCATTTGGTGTACGTCATCGCATCGGGCGTCGGATTATTTATCGTGTTCGGTCTTTTGCGCACCATGCTGAAGTTCCCGCTGAAAGTTACGCTTTTCCTTTTTTATTGCGCCGTCTTTGCGTGCGCGTTCTTTTCTCCCGCCGAATTTCTCGGCATCGCATTTGATTCCGGCGGCGCGACGACCGGGCCAATGACAGTGCCGTTCATCCTTGCGCTCGGCGTGGGCGTTTCAAGCGTGCGTTCCGGCGGCAAAAACCGCTCGGACTTAGACAGTTTCGGACTGACAGGGATTACGTCAATCGGGCCGATTCTTGCCATTCTCATTTACGGAACGGTTTTGTCGCAGCGCGGCCGTCTTACCGCTGCGCTGCCGGTTGCGTCGGCTGCCGCTGAGGACGGCTGGGCGGTATTTTTTCATCTTGTGCCGCACGCGCTCAAGGAATCGGCGCTTTCAATCGCTCCGCTGACTGCCTTGCTCATCGTCTTTCAACTGTTCCTGCTGAAAATGCCGCCGCGCCAATTTACAAAGATGGCGGCGGGACTTATTTGGAGCTTCGCAGGGCTTTCGGTCTTTTTGCTCGGCGTCAACGGCGGATTTATGCCGGCAGGACGGGAGCTGGGGCAGCTTTTGGGAATAAAGGCTGCGCAAAGCGGCGGATTGTGGCCGATCCTGCTGATTGCGACGGGACTCGTGCTCGGCGCAGTCGTCGTGTGCGCCGAACCTGCCGTTTGGGTATTGACGGAACAGGTGGAATCAATTTCGCGAGGAACGATTAAGCGCAAGCTGATGCTCATCTTTTTGTCTGCGGGCGCGGCGGCGGCGATTGCCCTTGCGATGTGGCGGACGGTAAACGGCTTTCCGCTCATGCGCGTGCTTGCGCCGGGCTATGCGCTTGCCGTACTGCTCATGTTTTTTTGCCCGCCGATGTTTACGGCAATCGCATTCGATTCCGGCGGCGTTGCGTCCGGGCCGATTACCTCGACCTTCGTGCTGTCGTTTGCGATGGGCGCCGGCAAAGCGTCGGGAGCAAGCGCCGATGCGTTCGGCGTTATTTCGCTCGTCGCCATGACGCCGCTCATTGCCGTTCAGGTACTCGGCATCGTCTATCATCTGAAAAGCAAATCGCTCGGCGGCGCGGCGGAAAGCGCAGCGGGCGAAAACAAATCCGCCGGAAAGGAGGCGCAATGAATCTACTCATAGGAATTGTTCCGCGCAACAGCGGCAGACTTTTGACCGATGCGGCAGCGTGCGCCGGATCCGGAGGGGGCACCGTGCTCATGGGGCGCAGTACCGCTTCAAATCCGGTTTTTCAGATGCTGGGCTTCGGGGATTTTGCCAAAGACATTGTGCTGGTGATCACGGATGCGCACAATAATGCAGCCGTTCAGCGCGCGATGGTTCAGGCGGCGGCGGGCAAGCGGCGTTCATTCGGCATTCTGGTTACGCTGAATGTGTTATGTTTTATCAAGACCGGTTTGGCGGTCAGAGAGGATGACGGTATGGCGGAAAAGACTTCGCACGAACTGATAACGGCGATCGTAAATCGAGGATATGCCGACGATGTTATGGCGGCGGCGCGGAAAGCGGGCGCGGGCGGCGGCACGGTTATAAATGCGCGCGGCACGGCAAAGGAAGGCGACACCAAATTCTTCGGCATGGAAATTGTGCCGGAAAAGGATATGCTGCTCATCCTCTCCGAATCGGAAAAGTCGGCGGCAATTATCGAATCCATCAAGTCTCTTCCGTTCCTTGCAAAACCGGGGAGCGGAATCGTGTTCAGCTCTCCGGCGGATAGCTTCACCGTACTCGGAAAAAAGAACAGGCAGGCGGAAAAATGACGATACGCGATGTGTTGCTGCATGAATTTTTGGCGCCGGACGGAGAGGAACGTTTTGTGTCGGGAGAGGAAATTGCGCGTAAATGCGGCGTCAGCCGGGTCGCCGTGTGGAAAGCGGTTGAAGCGCTCCGGAAGCAGGGCGCGAAGATTGAAGCGGTCAAAAAGCGCGGCTACCGGCTGGCGGACGACGGCTTATTCAACCGCGAGGCAATCGTTGCAAAGCTTCCGGAAAACTCCGGCGTTACGGTTGTCTTCTTCGATACGCTTGATTCGACCAACTCGGAGGCAAAACGGCGCCTTTCCTCTGCGGAACCTGATGCCCTGCACAAAACGGTACTGGTTGCTGCAGCGCAGACGGCAGGACGCGGGCGCATGGGGCGCAGTTTTTATTCTCCGGCGCATACCGGTATCTATCTTTCGCTCATCTGGTGCAAAGAGAAAATCTCCGAACCGGCGAAGATAACGGCGCTTGCGGCGGTTGCGGTGTGCCGCGCGCTCAAAGAACAGTACGGCGCCGATGCGAAAATCAAATGGGTAAACGATATTTTTATCGACGATAAAAAGGTGTGCGGCATTCTGACGGAAGGCACCGCCAACTTTGAAAGCGGCTGCATCGAAAGCGCGGTTATCGGGATCGGCGTCAACATCGCTGCCGATAAAATGCCGGAAGAACTCAAAGGCATTGTCGGCGGCGTTGTCTCGTCGACGGAAAACTACCGGCGGAGCGGGCTGTGCGCGGCTGTCATTCGCGAATTGCTGAACCTGCTTGAAGGCGCGCCGGAAATCAAGGCGGAAGCCATGCAGGAATACAAACGGCGTTCAAATCTTATCGGAAAAACCATCGAAGTTTCGCCGATAATCGGCGCATCGCAGGAAAACTATTCCTGCACCGTCCAAGACATCGCCGAAGACGCAAAACTTTCCGTCCGCCTGCCCGACGGCACAACCCGCCTGCTTAAAAGCGGAGAAGTAACGCTGCACAAAAATTCGGATTAAAGAAGCCGGGGCTGCGTTCGGCCGGAATATGAATGGGAGCCTGCGGAATAACGAGGCATCATCGCGCTCAAACGCCAGCAGGCTTGTGCCGTACCGACGGAAAACGCCTGCGGCCGATTCCGCTACGTCGCGCGGGGGATGATGCAAAAGCGATGGCCTGCTTGCCCTTGTGCGCTGAAATCCGCCGCTCTTCTCCGGCTGCCGCCCCCGTGCGCTTGTTCCCCGCAGATTGCAGTCCGCTGCGGCATATCGCGGCGCATTTTAGTCAATAAAAATCCCGTTCTACAAAGCCGTAGGAAAGTTTGCCGTTGGCCGCTTGAATCAACCCGGCAAAGGCGCCGCCTTCGGTAAAAACTGCGATAGAATCATTTGATGCGGCGGCGAGCGGCGCGGTAAACAGTGCGGAAGATAGTTTTGCGCCGTTCCTAAAGGCGGATTCATGGCTTTTTTTGAGCGTCGCGGATAAAAATCCGCAAAGATCGGCGAGGGCAGGCGTCATGGGAAGCGATTGAGTAAGCAGGGCGGCCTGCAGTGCGCGTTCGGTTTCTTTGGATTCGGCCGGAAGCGCATCGCACTGCGCGGCGGCTATGCCAGTCTCGCCCATCGTGTGCAGCGAAAGCTCTTCGAGCAGCTGAAAGCCCGCCGCATCTTCTACGCAGAAGTTTCCGACCTTCGTCCGATGCAGCGCGGATAAATACGCGGCACTCTTGCATTCGGCGGCAATGTCGCGAGCAAGGCTTCGAATGTAGGTGCCCTTTGAAACGTCAAACAAAACGTGGGCGGCGGCAACGCGATTTTCGCCGTCCAGCGCGGCATTAAGAATCTCTGCGCGGTAAACGGTTACCGTCCGTGCCGGAATTTCCGCCGCAACTCCCTGGCGCGCTAAATCGCTTGAGCGCTTGCCGTTAATGTGAATGGCAGAAAATGCCGGCGGTTTTTGCAGAATCTCTCCGGTAAAGCGCGCGACAGCCGTTTCAAAATCCTTGAGCGCCGGACGCGGCGCGGAACGGACGACCTGTCCGGTATATTCAAGCGTGTCCGTCTCTTCTCCAAAGCGGATAATCGCCTCATACGTTTTATGGAATTGCGTGATGTGCCCCGCAAGGCGCGTCAACGAGCCGACGCATACGACCAAAAGCCCCTGCGCAAAGCTGTCGAGCGTGCCGGTATGCCCGACCTTTGTCGTTTTGAACGCCCGCTTCACCGTATACAGGGACGAAAAGCTGGTAATGCCCGGCCGTTTTGCAAGGAGCGCAATCCGCGCGGCACTGCCGTTAGCCTTCACCGCCGGCATCCTTGCCGCCTGCGGCTTCAGTGCGCTGTTCCGACTCGCTTTCGAGCTCATTCAGCCGCTGAATGACGTGGAAGCCTTCCTTCATTCCCGAATCGACGACAAACGTAAACTTCGGAAACTTGCGGATACGGAGTTTTTTCGCAATCGACGATTGAATAAACCCCGCCGCGCTGTTGAGCCCTTCAACGCCCTTTTCAAGCTGGCCGTCGGAAAGAAATGTCGAAACGTACACCTTCGCAAAGCTTAAATCCGCCGAAACATCGACGCGGTTGATGCTCAAAAAAGACGATACGCGCGGATCGCGTACCGCCCCTTTCAGAAGCAGCGCGGAAATCTCATCGCGCAGCTGCGAATCCAACCGCTGCATCCGGTATTGCCCCATCAGTTTGCCTCTCCCGCGTCTTTTTCGCCGCCGTTTTTCGCATCGGCAGCCGCCTTCTTCGCCGCTATGTCGACGAGGCGTTCGCCGAGCTTCCGTGCAACTTCGACGTATTCAAAAATCTCAAAATGGTCGCCGACTTGGATATCCTGCCAGTTTTCAAGACCGATACCGCATTCAAAGTTTGTGGCGACTTCCTTCGCGTCGTCTTTGAACCGCTTGAGCGATGCAATCTTTCCCGTGAACTTGACAATGCCGTCGCGGATTACATTGACCATGCTGGAGCGGCGCACCACGCCGTCGATAACGTAACAGCCTGCAATGACGCCGATCTTCGGCACCTTAAACGTGTTGCGTACCTCCACCGAGCCGATAACTTCTTCTTTCGTATCCGGCGCAAGCATCCCTTCCATTGCGGCTTGGATTTCTTCAACCGCTTTGTAGATGATGTTGTACTTGCGGATTTCGACGCGCTCCTGTTCGGCGACCAGTTTGGCCTTCGGCGTCGGACGCACATTGAACCCGATGATAATCGCGTTGGAATCGGCGGAAGCGAGCATAACGTCGCTTTCGTTGATTGCGCCGGCGGACGAATGAATGACGACGAGGCGAATATCCTGCGTCGAAAGTTTTTCGAGCGAATTCTTGAGCGCTTCGGCCGAACCTTGCAGATCGGCCTTGATGAGCACCTTGAACTCTTTGATTTCATTCTGTTCAATCGTGCTGTACAGATTGTCGAGCGTAACCTTCTTCACCGCCTTTGCATCTTCAAAGCGTTTAAGCTCCTGCCGCTTGGTAGAAATGGCGCGCGCTTCGCGTTCCGATTCGGTAACCTGAAACGGATCGCCTGCGTTCGGCATCTCTTCCATGCCGAGTATTTCGACCGGCGTCGACGGCCCTGCGCGTTCGATGCGCTGTCCCAAATCGTTGAACATGGCGCGCACGCGGCCGGAAAAGATTCCCGCCACAAACGGATCGCCTTGCGCAAGCGTTCCCTGCTGAATGATGACCGACGACACAACGCCGCGCCCCTTATCGATTCTCGATTCAAGGATTTTGCCTTCCGCGCGGCAATCGTAGTTCGCCTTCAGCTCAAGCACTTCCGCCTGCAGCAAGATTGCGTCCAGCAAATCGTCGATGCCTTCGCCGCGCAACGCGCTGATATGCACGTACTGCGTATCGCCGCCCCATTCTTCCGGCGTCAATCCGTGTTCGCTCAGCTGCGTCTTCACTCTGTCCGGATTGGCATCCGGCTTGTCGACTTTGTTGACGGCAACGATGATCGGCACCTTCGCGTCCTTTGCGTGGCTGATTGCCTCAAGCGTCTGCGGCATAACGCCGTCGTCCGCCGCGACAACCAGTACAACGATGTCGGTAACCTGAGCGCCGCGCGCGCGCATCATCGTAAACGCTTCGTGCCCCGGCGTATCGAGGAAGGTGATGCAGCCTTTTTCCGTCGAAACCGAATACGCGCCGATGTGCTGGGTGATACCGCCGAACTCCCCTTCGGCAACGTGCGAGTTCCGAATAGCGTCGAGCGTTTTCGTCTTTCCGTGATCGACATGCCCCATAACCGTCACAATCGGCGGGCGGCCTTCCATCGTCGATTCGTCTCCCGCATTGCTTTCGATAACCGTTTCATCATACAAGCTGATAAGCTTTACCTTACAGCCGTATTCTTCGGCAAGCAGCGTCGCCGTCTCAGCGTCAATCGACTGCGTAATCGTAACCATCATGCCGAGCGACATCAATTTTGAAATAATTTCGCTCGCCTTCAGATTCATCTTCTTTGCAAGATCCGAAACGGAAACCGTTTCCATAATGTCGATCGACTTCGGCACTACGCTGATCGGCGTTTCGGCCTTTTTCTTTTGCTCGAAGAGCTTATCGTCAAACTGCTCTTCGTCCTTGCGCTTATAAATCTGTTTTTTGCCTTTAAACTGCGTCTTTGCGGGAGTGCGCCCCTGCATCATCGGAGGAACCGGCGCGCCGCCTCCCGGAGCGCGGAAAGCGCCCGGCCCGAACCGGTGAGCATTGCCGCCGCGGTTAAATCCGTTCTGCATACCGCCCGGCCGGTTTTGAAAGTTTCCGCGATTTTGTCCGAATGCGCCGCGGTTTTGATTTTGTCCGTCGCGTTCGCGGTTTTGGTAGCCCTGCCGCGCCTGCGCGCCGGTAAAGCTGCCGTCGCGGTTTTGACGGTTGTGTCCGTAGTAACCGCCGCCGTTATTGTACCCGCCGCGGCCGTATCCGCCTCTTCCCTGCCGCGAGTCGGAAAGGTTGCCCGCCTTTACGTTCGGGCGCGCGCTTGCAATTTCCATCGCCTGGCGCGGCGGTTTTTCTTCCGGCTTTGCTTGCGGGCGAATCGGGCTCTTTGGCGGAACGGTCTTCGGCGCGGCGTCGGTTTTCGGCGGAACAACGGGCGGAACCGGTTTTTTCGGCGCCTCGTTTTCCTTTTGCTTGGCGACAATGCGGACATTCATACGCTTCTTGGGATCGGCCGCCGTTTCCGCCGCCGACGCCTTTTTACGCACGACGACGCGCTTTTTTCCGCTGATAGGAGCGGCGGCGTTGTCAGACTGTTTTTTGTGTACTACAAATTCGGGTTTCTTTTCAGATTCTTCAGCCATAACTATCCTATTCCTCGTCCTCTTTGAATTCGAACTCGACACCGCACTTCGGACACTGTGTCATGTCAAGGGTGATTTCCGTACCGCATTCCGGGCAGTAATATTTCTCTTCCGCCTCTTCCACTGCTGAAGCCTGATCCGGCAAGTCGGCTGCATCTTCCGCTTCTTCGACAAACTCGACGTTCTCTTTAATCAAATTGAAAACTTCGTCAATCTCCTTTTCCGTCAGCCCCTCAATCTTTTGCGCTTCTTTATTGTCGAACGCATCCATAAATTGAATGATCGTTTCAATACCGGCCGCCTGCAAAAGAGAGGCAACCCGCTCTTCGATTCCCGGCAGCTCCGCCACCGCCGTAATTTCGGCATCCTCATCTTCGTCGCTAAACAGATTCAACGCCGCCTGCGTCGTCGCCTTCTCCGACAAATCAATATCCGCCGTCTGCTCGCGCGTCTTCACGTCGATATTCCAGTTGCAAAGCCGGTTAGCGAGGCGAACGTTCTGCCCCTGCTTGCCGATTGCAATGGAAAACTGCGAATCGTCGACGATGGCAAGCGCTTCCCGCTTTTGCGCGTCCAAGATGATAACGCGGTCGACCTGAGCCGGAGAAAGGGCGTTTTTGATGAATAGCGCAGGATCCGAATCATACGGCAGAATGTCGATCTTTTCGCCGAGCAGTTCGCGGATAACGTTTTGAATGCGGTTGCCCTTTGCGCCGACGCACGCGCCCACCGGATCGATTTCATCCCGCGTGGAAGAAACCGCCATTTTGGTACGGTAACCGGCGTCGCGCACAATGCTTTCGATTTTTACGGCGCCTTCGGCAATTTCCGGAATCTCCATTTCCATGATGATGCTGACAAGCCGCGGATCGCTGCGGCTGAGCACCAGCTGCAAACCGGCTGCGTTGCGTTTTATGTCAACGATGATGGATTTAATTTTGTCGCCTTGTTCGTAATTTTCGCGCGGCGACTGATATTTTACCGGCAAAAAGCCTTCGAGCCGTCCCGCATTGCCGAGATCGACGTAAATATTGCCGTTGCGCTCCCGCTGGTAATAGCCGTTAATCATCTCGCCGATTTTGTCTTTGTACTGATTGTACAGCGAATCCTTAATCGTTTCGTTGAGCCCCTGATGCGCCGTCTGCTTGCCGGTGGCAACGGCAGAACGGTCAAAGGATTTCGGATCTTCCAAAATATCGATCTCATCGCCGAGTTCGCAATCTTCGCTCAACTTCTTTGCGTCTTCAAGTTCAATTTCCGTAACGGGATCATAAACGCCGTCGACAACCGTTTTCCGCGAATAAATCGAAACATCCGACATATCGTCAGCAAAGCGGACAACCGCATTGTCGGCCGTGCCGTAGGTTCTTTTATATGCCGCCTTGAGCGCGCTTTCAATAGTTTGTTTTACCGATTCTTCAGAGTAACCCTTCTCGTCAATCAAAGCGTGAATAGCTTCTGCCATTTCTGACATTTTAAGCCCCCGTTATAAATGAATGAATTTTGCTTTCGCGATAGTTTCAAAAGGAAAGGAGCGGCTTTGCCCGTCTATTGCAAGCGTTACCGACTGCCGGTCAGCGGCGGTAATGACGCCGCTCACCCAATCCGTTACCGCCCGATCCCAGACGCGAACGTTCCGCCCGATAAAAAAGGCAAACTCCGCCGGATTCTTAATGTTCCGCTCCATGCCCGGCGAAGTGAGCTCCATGTATGTGTCGTCCGTTCCAAGCAGCGCTTGCAGGCGAACCAACAGCGCGCGGTGAACCCGCGTGCACTCGTCGGTGCCGATGTTTTGTGCCGAATCTTTGGGCGCAATGACCGCAGAAATATGCACGGTTTGCTTTTGCGGCATGACGTGCAATTCCACTAAAAAATATCCTAGCGACTCCACCAGTGGAGCGCAGTCTGTATAATATGGAAAAGAATCAAGCGATTTGTATTCCACCGATGCTCCTATTTACGTTTTTTAATTTCTTTTGCTGCCGAATGCAAAAGCGGCTGCTTGAGAAGCGCTTTATCCGGCACGCATAAAAAAAGACCCGCCGCGCGAGTCCACTTTAAGGAAATTAAAATGTACGTGCGCAATCTACAGCGAATACAAAAAATTGTCAACAAAGCGCAAGCGGAGCGGACTGCTCGTCCAGTTACTGCTTTAACGATACCTTCCTTGCACCCCGCCTGCCGCGCTCATACCAGCTCGCTGATTTTGCACCGCAAAAACGGAGCGGACTGCTCATCCGGCTAGCGCCTAACGATACCCTTCTCGCACTCCGCCCCTGTACATTAATTTTTTTCTATTTTTGCAAAACGTTGCCGTCGTCTTTCACCGTAACCGTGATTTTATACTTTTCGCCGAGCGTCAGGCCGGTTGTTATGCAGTTACCGCCTTCCTGAATAAGCTGGACTTCCGGCCCGCCGATGGTAGGCTCCCCGTCCCCGTAGTTCGGCGCGCTCCAATTCTTCTGGCTCAAGAGCTTCCATTGATGCTCCGTCTTCGTCGCGATGAACTCGTACTCGTAGATGCCTGTTGCAGCGGAGGTAACAAAACAACGTGCATATTCAGGGGGAGGCAGCCTCGCGGCGCAACGGGGAGCGGAGAGGTGGTGGTGCTATTGCCGGACGCGGAGTCGAGGGGCGCGGCTAACTTGCAAGCGGCGCGGTCTTGCCGGTATAATGCGCGCATGGAAAAAGGCGTGATACTGGAACGAAAAGATGTAGATGAGTGCGACAAGTGGAATCTCTCCTCTTTGTTTGCAGATGACGATGCGTGGGAAAAATCTCTCAAGGCGCAGGATGAGCTGACTCGGAAGGCGGCGGAGTATAAGAACTCGCTTTCGCAGTCTGCGCAGAACTTGCTTACGGCGCTTAAAGCGCTCGAAGCGGCCGACAAAAATATAGAAGCAATTTACAATTATGCGGGGCTTATCTTTTCCGCCGACCAGAGCGATGCTGCGGCGCTCGACAAACTGGGGCGGGCGCAGATGGCGTACACGAAATTCGGTGCGGAAACGAGTTTTTTTGCGCCGGAACTGCAAGCCGTTCCCGAAGAAAAAATTGCCGAATGGCTCAAACTTTCAGAGTTTGACGATTACCGGATTTTTATTCGGAAATTGCTCCGGCTCAAGGCGCATATTCTGAGCGCGAAGGAGGAGCGGCTCCTTTCGCTGCTCGGAGAAAGCGCCGGTACTGCTGAAAAAGCGTTTTCCGCGCTGACGAATACCGATTTGTCGTTCGGAACGGTAAAGATGGACGGCAAAGAAAAAGAGCTGACGCAATCGACGTTCAGCCTCTTCCTCGATTCTCAAGACCGTTCGGTGCGCGCGGCGGCCTACAAGCAATTCTACACGGTGTTTGAACAGCATCAGCATACGATCGCCGCGCTCTATGCGGGGCAGGTGAATCACGACGTGTTTGAAATGCGCGCGCGCGGTTATTCGTCCTGCGTCGAAATGGCGCTTTTCCGCGATAAGGTTCCGGTGAGCGTTTACACGAATCTCATCGAAACGGTGCACAAAAACCTCGGCGCGCTGCATAAATATTACGCGCTCCGCAAAAAAGTCTTGCAGCTGGACGAGTTGCGCCATTACGACATGTATGTGCCGCTCGTAAAAAATGCCGAATCCCGCATTCCGTATGAAGAGGCGGTGGAACTGTGCAGCAGTGCGCTTTCGCCGCTCGGCGCGGAATACACGGAACGCTTGCGTGCGGGGCTGCTCGGCGGCTGGGTTGACCGCTATGAAAATAAAGGCAAGCGCAGCGGCGCTTTTTCAAGCGGCGTGTATACCGGCAACCCGTATATTCTCCTCAATTATAAGGAAGACGCCATCCGCGACGTGTTTACGATGGCGCACGAAGGCGGGCACTCCATGCACAGCTGGTATTCCGTGCACAATAATCCGTACATGCAATACAACTACACGATTTTTGAAGCAGAAGTTGCGTCGACGTTCAACGAAGAATTGCTGTTCCGTTTCTTGCTCCGCCTTGCCGAATCGGACGAGATGCGGGCGTATCTGCTGGCCATGCGTGCAGGCGACATTCTTGCGACGCTCCACCGGCAGACGATGTTTGCGGAATTCGAACTGAAAACGCACGCGCTTGTCGAATCGGGGACTCCGCTGTCCGCCGAGCTGCTCAGAAAAACGTATCGGGAACTTTTGACGCAGTATTTCGGCCCGGAAGTGGCGTTTGAACCGAACAGCGACATGGAAGGCTTACGGATTCCGCACTTTTACGGCGCATTTTACGTGTATAAATATGCGACTGGTATCTCAGCCGCCCTTGCGCTTGCAAAACGGGTTCTGGAAGGCGGGCAAAGCGAGCGGGACGACTACTTCAAGTTCCTAAAATCCGGCGGATCGCGCTATCCGATTGAATCGCTGCGCATTGCGGGAGTCGATATGGAAAGCGCAGCTCCGGTGCAGGCGGCGCTTGACGTGTTTGCCGGCATGGTCAGCGAGCTGGAGAAAGTCCTTAAGGTTTAGTATTTTTTTCCGATACCTTACAATAAGGAAAGTTGCTGCGCGCTTTGGCGTATGCAGCTTTCTTTTAAGTGCGCCGGTACAGGCGTTTTGAGAAGCTGGAGCGGTAAATGGATCGGAAATTGACCTATGATGAATTTCATTTCATATTAAAGAATATTCCAAAAGCAGAAATTCATATTCATGTTGAAGCTGTCAGCACGATTCAAACGGTAAAGAAGCTCTATAAAAAGCGGTTCGGCACGGCGATGAGCGCAAAGGCGGCGCGAGCGTTATTCACCTATGACGATTTAAACGGATTTATTCAAGCCTTTTTACAAGTACAAGATTTATTCCAGTCGGTTGACGACTTCAATTTTATGTTCAATGATTTTGCGAAGTATCTGGTAGAAAATAATGTCCGCTATTGCGAGGCGTTTTTTTCGCCTTCCGCCTTTTTGAAAAAAGGCTTTCAGTACCCTGATATGCTTGCAGTTTTTACGAAAAAAATTGCGGCTATTCGGAAAAAGCACGGGATCATCATAAAACTGCTCTTGGATGTGTCGCGCACGTTCGGCTGCGAAAACGCCATGAACAACTACAATCTGTTTAAGCAATATCCGTGCAGCGATGTAATCGGAATCGGACTTGGCGGCGCGGAGGCGAAGGGGCCGGCGAAGGACTTTGCTGCGGTTTTCGAGCAAGCGCACCGGGACGGCTTCCATGCAGTCGCCCATGCAGGCGAAGATGTCGGCCCTGAATCGGTGTGGGATACGATTAACATTCTCCATGCGGAACGGATCGGGCACGGCATCACATCCATTCAGGACGAAAAACTCATCGAAGAGCTGGTAAAAACGCAGCTCCCGCTAGAAGTGTGCATCACGAGTAATGTCTTTACGAAGAAAGTGGTGCAGAAAATCGCCGAGCATCCGATTCGCCAATTTTTTGACCGCGGCATTTTCGTTACAGTCAATACCGACGATCCCGTATTCTTTAAGACAACGCTCATCGACGAATATTGGAAGCTCTACGATTTATGCGGCTTTTCAATGGAAGAAATTAAAACGCTCATCCTTGCAGGCTTCAAGGCCCTCTTTATCAGCGACGAAGAAAAAGCAAAATACGCCGAACAAGTTGAAGCTGCATGGAAAGAATTTGCCGTATAGCGCGACTTGCCTATCCTTGTTACAGACTGTGCACCGAACGCTAACATTGCGCAACGCGTATGAGGGGTTTTAGGACGAAGGGGCGTATCGCCATTCTTGCAGACTGCGCAGGAGATTCCGGAAACGCGGGCTCTGCTAACTTTTTGTTTTTCCAACCATTACATCTATAATAAAGAGCTTTCGATATTCGCTGCGGTTACGGGGCGAACGGCAAGAACGTCACCGCCAGCGGTTGTTCGCCGCATCATCGTCCGCCTGCGTTCCTGCCGCGGGTAAACTGCGCGGGGCGGTTGTTCGCCACACCGTCGTTCGCTCGCGTGCCTGCCGCAGGTAAACTGCGCAGGGCGGCTGCACACACTTGCACATGTATTTCAGCGACGGCAGAGGTGAGCGGCGAGGTGAAACGTGCACAAGTACGGCTCTGCTTTTCGCCGGAGCGCGAAGAATTAGCTTTGAACAAAATGAGAGCGTACTGCACCGCCGAGACTGACGCCCAAAACGCCGTCGCCAGTGGTGCACACCGCACCGTACGCTTGCGTGCCTGCCGCGGGCAAACTACACGAAGCGGTTGTGCACGCTTGCACGTGTATTTCAGCGAGGGCAGAGATATGCAGTGAGAAACGTGCACGGGTGCGGCTCTATTTTCCACTGGCACGCGGGGGATTCGCTGTGACCGGAATGAGAGCGCGCCGCACCGCCGAGAGTGATACCAAGAACACCGCCGTCAACATTTGCCTGCTAGACTATCGCCCACTTACGTTCTTGCCGCAGGTAAACTACGCGGGGCAGTTGCGCGCGCTTGCACGTGTATTTCGGCGACGGCAGGGGTGAGCGGCGAGGTGAAACGTGCGGGGTGCGGCTCTACTTTCCGCCGGAGCGCGGGAGATTCGATTTGACCAGAGTGAAAGCACACCGCATCGCCGACGCTGACGGTAAAAACACCTCCGCCAGCGGTTATTCGCCACATTGTCGTCCGCTTGCGATCGCTGCCGCGAGTAACGTGCACGGGGCGGTTTGCGCGCGCTTACACGTGTATTTTAGCGACGGCAGAGGTATGCGGCGAGGTGAAACGTGCGAGACTGCGATTCCGCTTTCTGCCGGAGCGCAGAGGATTTGCTTTGAACAAAATGAGAGCGTACCGCACCGCCGACACCAAAAACACCTCTGCCAGCAGTTGTGCGCCGCACCGTCCGATCGCGTTCCTGCCGCTAGTAACATGCGCGGAGCGGTTGTGCGCATTTGCACGCATATTTCAGCGACAGAAGAGGTATGCGGCGGCGGGAAACATGCACGCGCACGGCGCTGCTTTCTGACGGAGCACAGAGGATTTGCTTCGAACGGAATGAGAGCACACCGCCCCACCGACGCTACTACAAGAACACCACCATCATCATTTACCTGCCGTACGGTCGTCCACTTACGTTCTTGCCGCGGGTAACGTGCGCAGGGCGGTTGCGTATGCTTGCACGTGTATTTCAGCGACGGCAGAGGTATGCGGCGAGGTTAAACGTTCGGGGCACGACTCCGCTTTTCGCCGGAGCGAGAGAGATTTGCTTTGAACAAAATGAGAGCGTACTGCACCGCCGACGCTGACGCCCAAAACACCTCCGCCAGCATTTGTACGCCGCACCATCATCGGCCGCTCGCGTTCCTGCCGCAAGTAAACTGCTCGGGGCGGTTGGTTGCGCGCACACTTGTACGTGTATTTTAGCGACGGCAGAGGTATGCGGCGGCGAGAAACGTGCACGGGGTACGGCTCTGCTTTTGGCCGGAGCGCGGGGGATTTGCCTTGAACGGGGCTGCTTGCCGCTCTATTGGGTGCGGAATGCGCCGGCGGCGTTTTGTGTTTTTTATGGAAAAAAGAAGGCGGACGGGATATAATCATGCGGATTTTGCGGAGGACACATGAAACAAGTGCAGATTGCGGCGTTCGCGCTGATGCTTGCGGCCGGATGCGCGGCGGCGGTGGAAGTGAATGAGCGGGAATTGAAGGCGGCGGACGGGCAAAAGATTGATTTTGTAAGTTACACGGGGCCGCATACGCGGATCGATTCGCTTGCGGCGATTCGGGAAATCGGGGCGGCGCTGGGGCGGCCGGTGAGCGCGGATCCGGCAAAGGCGTCGGCGGCGGGCGATCGGAACCGCTATCGCGTGCTGCATGCGGTCGGCGGGGCGGACGGAAAGCTCGATGCGGATATTTTATTCATCGGCAGTGGCGCGTCGGTGGATCATATCGATAATGTGCGGCGCATTTTGGCGGCGTATCTTTCGGCGGCATACGGGTATTCGGATGCGGATGCGGCGACGCTTTCGGTGTTTGTTACCGTTTATAATGCGGTCTACCGCGGCGACATTGCGGCCTTCCAGTCGAAGTACACGGCGGGCGCGCTCGCTGAGCTATCGGCGGAAAACTGCGGCCTTTCGGTCAATTATCAGGACTGGGCGGGGCGGACTCAGATTGTCATTCCGCTTTTGGATGTCAATGACGGCGGTTTGAGTACCGTCGATACGACGACGCTGAGCGGCAAGGACGTTATTGAAAAAATGCGGGAAGATGCGGGGCGTGGAATTGCCGATCGGAAGAACATGACGGATTTGAAGGAGCGGGAAGCCGGAAGCGCGAGCGCCCAAGCGCAGACGGCGCAAAAGCAGGCGGTGCAGGCGGAAAAACAGGCGGCCGCGCAAAAGCAAAAGGCTGAAGATGCGAAGAAGGATGCCGATGCGGCTCGGCAGGAAGCGCAAACGTTGCGGAAGGCTGCGGATGAAAATCCCGACGACAAGAACTTGCAGCGCGCGGCGGATGAAGCCGAACGGAATGCGGCGGAAAAGCGGCGCGAGCAGGAAGCGCAGGAGCGGCAGCTCCGGCAGCAGGAAGAAGCTGCGGATGCGGCCGGGCAAAAAGCGAATGAAAAGCAGGCGCTTGCCGATAGAAAAACGGCCGAAGCGCAAGACGACCGGAAGAGCATTGCGGCTGACCGTCAGCCGATGCCGGCAGCGGAAAACGAATCCGCCGCCTACGGGCTTGAGCTGGTCGATGAGCGCGCTCAGGTTTCGGCGCTGGTTAAAGTCGGCACAAAAACGGGAAATAAAATGAAGGCTCCGGTCATTTACATCCATGGCAGGACGCTGTTGAAGGCCGGCGGCAACTTGGTCGCGATTGCCGGAGAGAATGCGGGGAATCGGGCGGTAAAACTCGTGCTCATTTCTCCTGCGACGATGGAAATCATCAAGGAAAGCGCAGAATCGGTTGCCGAACAGTCGGTGCTGGCGACAGACGGCGGGGATTTTTACTGCATCGTCCAGAGCGGCGCGAACTGGACGCTTGCCCAATACGATTCCGACCTCAATCTGAAGCGACAATCCGCTGTATTCGTCAAAAGCGGCACGCCCGTCACCGTCATCGATGCGCACATTGTGCTGACCGGAAGCGACGGCACGGTTAAGGTGCTCAATAAATCCGATTTGTCTTTGGTAAGCGGGCGGGCGGATAAATAAGAACGTGAATGAGGACATGGCTCGGTTGCCCGCGTGCTTCCGGTGTGATTTGGGCAAATCGGCGAGCCTGCTTCTGTTGCTGCAGAGCAGGATGGGTGTGCACGTGGAAGCTGGAATGGGCGCAGCCGCTCACTTCCGATTTGCTTTTGGTAAACCGGCGAGTCGGTTCTTGCGGCGGCGGGCGGGATAAACGGGCATTTGGATGATGGAGTGGCTTGACCGCGGGCTTCTGATTTGCTTTGGCAAACCGGTGAGCTGGTTCCTGGCGCGGCGGGTGAGATGAACAGGCACGTGGCAAATGAAATTACTCGGTCGCGTGTTTCCGGTGTGCTCCAGTAAACCGATGAGTCGGTTCCTGTTGCGGCGAGTGGGATAAATGGGCACAAGAAAGATGAAATGGCTCGGCGGCCCGCCTGATTTGTTTTTGACAAAACGACGAACTGTTTCTTGTTGCGGCGGGCGGCTGAACGGGCATGTGAATGATGAAGTGACTCGGCTGCCTGCTTCCGGTGTGCTTTTGCAAATCGACGAGCCGGAGCCTGTTACTGCGGGCGGGCAGAATGGACGCGCACGTGGCAGATGAAAATGGCTCCACGCGTGTTTCCGAGATGCTCCGGAAATCGGTATGCTGTTTCTTATCAAAGTAAGCGGGATGAACACGCACGTGGAAGATGAAATTGCTCGGTCGCGTGTTTCCGGTGTGCTCCAGTAAACCGATGAGTCGGTTCCTGTTGCGGCTGGCAGTAGAGCGGGCAGGTGGAAGACGGAATGGCTCAGTCGCGTGTTTTCGAGGGTGCTTCGGCAAATCGGCGAGCTGATTCCCCCTAGCGGCGGATGCGGGCGATAGCCTTTTACAACAGCGCTTTAAGAAAATAAGTGGCGAGACTCTACAAAACAGAGGCGCAAGTCCTACAAAATGAGCTTTCTTATAATAGACTTACAGAGTGTTAAAAATACCGACAGCGCCGAAGGCAAAGGATACGATGCGGGCAAGAAAATATCAGGGATTAGCAGCATATAGCAGTCGATACGCAAGGGTTCTCACATGCGCTTGCCATAACGGTAGCCAATGTTACCGACAGAAAGGATGCCTTGCTCGCTTTGGAGTACAATAAAGATGAATTGACGGAAGTAAAAAGCATTTTGTGCAATGGAGGGTATAGCAGAAAGCCTTTTGCTGATGGGGTAAAGGCAGTTTTGGGCGAGAAAGTAACAGTACAAGTAGTCAAACGCAATAAATTACATACATTCAAAATAATTCTCAAACGGTGGGTGGTGGAACGAAGCTTTGCATGGCTTGAAAAGCAGCGTCGGCTTTGGAAAAACTTCGAGAGAAAGCATAAGACCGCACTGCAATTTATGATTCTGAGTTTTATATCGCTGCTCCTTAGAAGAATTTAAACAGGTTCTAACTGGGCTTGCACCCCTCATCACTGGTGACGAATCCGCCGGTTGCCGACCACGCACACAGCTCCGCCGGAACAAAGGCACGCTGCGCTCTCCCGTCGATGCTGAGCCGATTCTCCGTGCCGGACGTTTGGGAATACCTCTCTCGACATACCACGCGGCACCTCCTGCCCATCAACTGTACCTGCCTCTCTGCGTCACGGACGACGAATCCGACGGCTGCCGCCTGCCCCCGCCGCAGCAAAGACGAGCGGCGCCCCCTGCCCGCGCACACAGCCGCCCCGTATTTGCATCGAACGCTGCACTTCCGTCCCACTACGCCTTGCCGCAAAGATAAGCAGTGCCTCCCGCTCGCCAAACGGACGCACTCCTCCTCATCACTGGTGACGAATCCGCCGGTTGCTGACCACGCACACAGCTCCGCCAGAACAAAGACACTCTACGCCTCCCGTCGATGTTGAGCCGATTCTCCGTGCTAGCGTTTGGGAATCACTCCCTCGGCACAGCGAATAGCGCCCCCGTTCGCCAAGCGGACTAGCCTCCCCGCGTCGCAGGCGACGAATCCGCCGCCTGTCGGCCACTCACACAGCCGCCTCGCATTTGCATCGAGTGCTGCACTTCCGTACGCCACCGCAGCAATGACGATCGCACGCCCTGCTCCCCAAGCGGACTTTCCTCTCTGCGTCACGGGCGACGAACCCACCTGCTGCCGTCCGCCCAGTCCATCGCAGCAATGGTGCGCTGCACTCTACCGCCGAAGCTGCGCTGGTTCTCCGCGTCGGCCATTTGGGAATACCTCCCTCGGCACAGCGAGTAGCGCCCCCTGCTCGCCAGCCGGACTTTCCTCTCGGCGTCACAGGTGGACGAATCCTCCAGCTGTCGCCCGCGTCACGGATGACGAATCCCACCTGCTGTGTCCGCCCTCACCGCAGCAAAGCCGAGCTACACCCCCTACTCGCCAAACGGACTGACTTCTCTGCGTCACGGGCGATGAATCCGCTACCTGCTGCCCACGCACACAGCCGCACTGCATTTGCATTGAACGTTGCACTTCCGTCCACTACACCCTGCCACAGCAAGGCCGCGCTGCACTCTCCCGTCGATGCTACGCCGGTTCTCCGTGCTGGCGTTTGAGAATACCTCTCTCGGCACACCACGCAGCGTCCCCCCGTTCGCCAAGCGGACTAGTCTCTCCGCGTCACGGGTAATGAATCCGCAAGCTGCTGCCCGCACACACAGTCGGCCCCTGCCGCAGCAAAGGCATGCGGCCCCCGCTCGCCAAGCGGACTTGCCTCTCCGCGCCACGGGCGACGAATCTTACGCCTGCCGTCCAATCCCGACGTAGCAAGGAGGAGCTGCCCTCTTCTGTCGATTCCGCATTGATTCTTCGTGCCAGCCGTTTGAGAATAACTTTCTCGGCACACCACGCGGTGCTTCCTGCCTGTCAACTGTATCTGCCTCTCCGTGCCACGGGCGACGAATCCGCCGCCCGTCGGCCGCACACACAGCCCGCTTCTGCCGCAGCAAAGCCGCGCTGCACTCTCCCGCTGAAGCCGCGCT
The DNA here is from genome assembly GCA_963543045.1 of uncultured Treponema sp. Lineage (GTDB taxonomy): Bacteria > Spirochaetota > Spirochaetia > Treponematales > Treponemataceae > Treponema_D. Next base: position 16,717 of record CAUTZW010000012.1, on the reverse strand, counting down.
GGTTCTCTGCGTCGGCCATTTGGGAATATACCTCCATCGGCACAGCGAGCAGCGCCTCCCGCTCGCCAAGCGGACTTGCTCCTCCGCGCCACGAGCGACAAACCCACCGCCAGCTGCTGCCCGCACACACAGCCGTCCCCTGCCGCAGCAAGGACGCGCTGCACTCTCCCGTCAAAGCCACGCCGATTCTACGCGCGGTGTTTGGGAATCACTCCGTCGGCAAACCACGCGGCGCCCCCTGCCCATCAACCGGCCTTGCCTCTTCGCGTCACGGATGACGAATCCTCCAGCTGTCGCCCGCGCACATAGCCGTACCGCATTTGCATCGAACGCTGCACTTCCGTACGCCCAGCCCGCCGCAACAAAGACACTCGGTACGCCCCCTGTCCGTCAACCGAACATGCCTCTCTGCGTCATAGGTGACGAATCCGCTAGCTGTCGCCCGTGCACACAGCCGCACCGCATTTGCATCCAACGCTGCACTTCCGTACGCCCAGCTCCGCCGCAGCAAAGACGAGCGGCACGTCTCCCGCCTGTCAACCGAACTTGCCTTCCCGCGTCATGGGCGACGAATCCACCAGCTGCTGCCCGTGCATACAGCCGACCCTCGCCGCAGCAAAGACGCACTGCATTCTCCCGTCGATGCCACGCCGGTTCTCCGTGCTGGCGTTTGGGAATCACTCCGTCGGCACACCACGCGGCTCTCCTACCCACCAAGCGGACTTGCTCCCCGCGTCGCAGGCGACGAATCCGCCACCTGCTGCCCGCGCACACAGCTTGCCCCCGATGCAGCAAGGACGCGCTGCACTCTCCTGCTTCTGCCCCTCCGATTCTCCACGTCGGCATTTGGGAATCACTCCGTCGGCACACCACGCGACGCCCCCGCTCGCCAAACGGACTTGCTCTCCGCGCCACAGGCGACGAATCCTCCAGCTGCTACCTGCGCACATAGCCGCCCCGCATTTGCATCGAACGCTGCACCTCCGTCCACTACGCCCTGCCACAGCAAAGACGCTCGGCGCCTCCGCCCGTCAGACGGACTTGCTCCTCCGCGTCACAGCGACGAACCCACCGGCTGCCACCCGCGCACACAGCCGTCCCCCGCCACAGCAAAGACTAGCGGCGCCCCCGCTCGCCAACTGGACTAGCTCCCCGCATTACGGGTGACGAACCCACCGCCTACCGGCCGTGCACACAGCCGCAGCAATGACGCGCTGCACTCTCCTGCCGTTGCCGAGTCGATTCTACGCGCCGTCGTTTGGGCCCCCGTTCGCCAAGCGGACTTGCCTCCGCTCGTCACAGGCGACGAATCTGCCAGCTGCTACCCGCGCACACAGCCGCAGCAATGACGCGCTGCACTCTCCTGCTGCTGCCGAGTCGATTCTCCGCGTCGGCATTTGGGAAATAACTCGGGCGGCACCTCCCACTCGTCAACCGGTCTTGCCCCCCCGCGTCACGGACGACGTATCCTCCGCCAACTGCCGCCCACTCACACAGCCCACTGCATTTGCATCGAACGCTGTACTTCCGTCCACTCCATCACAGCAAAGACAAGCGGCACGTCCTCCGTGTCGCAGGCGACGAATCCACCGCCTGAGGCCCGCGTACACAGCCGCCTCGCATTTGCATCGAACGCTGCACTTCCGTCCACTACGCCCCGCCTCAGCAATGACGATCGGCACCCCCTGCCCGTCAGCCGAATATGCCTCTCCACGCCACGGATGACGAATCCCACCGGCTGCCGACTGCCTACACAGCCGTCCCTGCTGCAACAAAGACGCGCTGCACTCTCCCGTCGATGCCGCTCCGGCTCTCCGCGTCGGACATTTGGGAATACTTCTCTCGGCACACCACGCGGCACCTCCTACCCGCCAAGCAGCCTTACCTCCCCGCGTCACGAGCGACGAACCCACCGGCTGCTGTCCGCTCCGCCGCAGCAAAGATGGGCTGCACTCTCCCGTCGATGCCACGCCGGTTCTCCGTGCTGGTGTTTGGGAATCACTCCGTCGGCACACCGCGCGGCTCTCCTACCCGCCAAGCGGACTTGCTCCCCGCGTCGCAGGCGACGAATCCGCCGTCTGCCATCCGCGCACGTAGTCGCCCCGCATTTGCATTGAACGCTCCACTTCCGTCCACCACGCTCCGCTCGCCAAACGGACTTGCTCTCCGCGTCACAGACAACGAATCCGCCTCCTTCCGCTCGCGCACACAGCCACCTCGCATTTGCATTGAACGCTGCACTTCCGTCCACCGCATCCACGCCGCAGCAATGATGATCGGCACGTCCTACTCGCCAACCGGTCTTGCTCCCCACGTCGCAGGCGACGAATCCACCGGCTGCCGTCCGCACACGCAGCCGCAGCAATGACGCGCTGCACTCTCCCGTCGATGCCACGCCGGTTCTCCTGACCGGCCATTTGGGAATAACTCCGTCAGCACACCACGCGGCGCCCCCTCGTTCGCCAAGCGGACTAGCCTCTCCGCGTCACGGGCGATGAACCCACCGGCTGTCGTCCGATCCTGCCGCAACAAAGACGCTTGGCCCCCCTTGCCCGTCAACCGACCTTGTCTCCCCGCGTCACAGACAACGAATCTACCGACTACCGTCCGCGCACGCAGCCGCCCCGCATTTGCAATGACGATCGGCACCCCCTACCCGCTAAACGGACTCGCTCCCCGCGCCACGGGCAGCGAATCCGCCAACTGCCGCCCACTCACACAGCCCACTGCATTTGCATCGAGTGTTGCACTCTCCCGGCGATACAGCTCCGGTTCTCCGCGTCGGGCATTTGGGAATAACTCGGGCGGCACCTCCCGCTCGCCAAACGGGCTTGTCCCTGCGTTACGGATGGACGAATCTTCCAGCTGCTGCCCGCGTACACAGCCGCCTCGCATTTGCATCGAACGCCGCACTTCCGTCCGCCAGCTCCACCGCAGCAAGGACGCGCCACACTCTCCCGTCGATGCCACGCCGGTTCTCCGCGTCGGACATTTGGGAATACTTCTCTCGGCACACCACACAGCACGCCCTGCCCGCTAAACGGTCTTGCTCCCCGCGTCACCGACGACGAATCCGCTGACTGCTACCCGTGCACACAGCCCACCGCATTTGCATCGAACGCTATATTTCCGGACGCCCAGCCCGCCGCAGCAAAGACGAACAGCGCCCCCTGCCCGCCAAGCAGCCTTACCTCCCTGCGTCGCGGGAGACACATCCTCTGCCAGCTGCCGTCCGCACACACAGCCGCCCCGCCGCAACAAAGACGAGCGGTACGCCTCCTGCCCGTCAACCGGCCTTACTTCTCCGCGTCGCAGGCGACGAACTCACCGCCTTCCGCCCGCGCACACAACCGTCCCCTGCTGCAGCAAAGGCAAGCTGCTCTCTTCCGTCGATGCCGCGCCGGTTCTCCGTGCTGGCGTTTGGGAATCACTCCGTCGGCACTCCACGCAGCACCCCCTGCTCGCCAAATGGACCCGCTTCCCGCGTCACGGGTAACGAATCCGCCGTGTGCTGCCCGCGTACACAGCTGCCTCGCATTTGCATCGAGCACTGCACTTCCGTCTACCCGGCTCCGCCGCAGCAAAGACGCACCACACTCCCCCGTCGATGCCGAATTGGTTCTTCGTGCCAGCCGTTTGGGAATAACTCCGTCGGCGCCCCCCGCTCGCCAAGTGGATTTGCCTTCCCGCGCCACGGGCGACGAATCCGCCACCTGCCGCTCGCGCACATAGCCGCCCCGCATTTGCATCGAGTGCTGCACTTCCAGCTACCATGCCTCCGCCGCAGCAAAGACGCACTGCACTCTCCCGTCGATGCCACGCCGGTTCTCCGTGCTGGCCGTTTGGAAATCACTCCGTCGGCACACCACACGGCACACCCTGCTCGCCAACTGGTCTTGTTCCCCGCGACACGGACAACGCATCCTCTGCCAGCTGCCGCCCGTGCACATAGCCGCCTCGCATTTGCATCGAACGCTGTACTTCCGTCAGCCCAGCCCGCCGCAGCAATGACACTCGGTACGCTCCCTGCCCACACAGTCTGCTCCTGCCGCAGCAAAGACGAGCGGCACGTCTCCCGCCGGAGCCGCGCTGGTTCTCCGCGTCGGCCATTTGGGAATACCTCCATCGGCACAGCGAGTAGCACCCCCTGCCCGCCAACCGGCCTTGCCTCCCCGCGTCACGGACGACGAATCCTCCTCCAGCTGCTGCCCGCGCACACAGCCGCAGCAAGGACAAGCAGCACGTCCCGTTCGCCAACCGGACTAGCTCCCCGCATCACGGGTGACAAATCCGTCGGCTATCCTCCGCTCCTGCTGCAACAAAGACGCGCTGCACTCTCCCGTCGATGCCGCTCCGGCTCTCCGCGTCGGACATTTGGGAATACTTCTCTCGGCACACTGCGCGGCTCTCCTACCCGCCAAGCGGACTTGCTCCCCGCGTCGCAGGCGACGAACCCACCGCCTGCCGCCCGCGCACACAGCCGTCCCCCGCCGCAGCAAAGACAAGCTGCACGTCCCGCTCCTTAAGCGGGTTTGTTCTCCGCGTCGCAGGCGACGAACCCTCCAGCTGCTGCCCACGCACACAGCTGTCCCCTGCCGCAGCAAGGACGCGCTGCACTCTCTCGTCGATGCCGCGCCGGTTCTCCGTGCTGGCGTTTAAGAATCCCTCTTTCGGCACTCCAAGCCGCGCCTCCTGCCCCTCAACCGGACTTGCCTCTCCGCGTCACGGACGACGAACCCACCGCCTTCCGCCCGCGTACACATCCGGTCCGCTTGGCATCCAACGCTGCACTTCCGCGGTATCCGTGCCGATTCTTTTTCTATATCGCCTAGTAACTTCTCGTTCAATCCGCTAAAATCGGCGGGGGAATGGAGAGGGGCTGCATGGCCGGATGCCGTTCGCGCGCCGCGCCGTTTGTATTTCTGTTTTGCTCCGCACAATGCGGCGCAACCAAGCGTCCGGAACTACGGACGCATCGCTGGAGACGGAAACGATGAAACTCTTAAAAAAGACTGCCATACATGAAAAAAAGCCGCACAGCGGCATAAACGGATTGTTTACCGCTTTGGAACGGAGGAACCGTATGAAGATGAAAACCGCGTTAATTGCATGCGCTGCGCTTTTAGCAACATCGTGCCAATTTTGGAACATCCCGGTGCGTGAATATTTTGAAGAATACACAAGCACGGCGGCGATCGAAAGGCACTTGCCGATTTCTGGCAGCCAGCAGGCGGATGGTGCAATTCAAATTCCGTCCGATCAAGATGTTATCGTAACCTTTCACCTGCAAAACCCGCAAAACTTCACGTTTGCGGCGGGCAGCAACATGACGCTCCAGCTGGCGTCTTTCGATGCGGCAAAGGCGCTCGCTTCATCCGGATTACCTGCCGACACGGCATCCGTTCGGATTACGCAAGACTCCTCAGATAAGTCGATCCTGCACTTAACCTATCCTGCAGCCTTTTTGCAGGCGGCGGATACGGGATTCGATATTTCTCCGTCGGTGCATTTGGAGCATCCGTTTTCTCATACGGACTTCGGCACCTACGCAAAACTCAAGCTGCTTTGCAATACCGCGCCGCCGGCGTTCCGTTCGGCCTCCCTTGCGCAGACGAAGGACGCATCTCCGCGTTACGTCATCTGCCTCCGCATTCCCGACATGGGGAAACGGCTCCGCACGGCGTTGATACACCGCGACGTAAACGCAATAACCGTCAACGGAACAAAATATCCGCTCAAAATCAATGCGGCAGACACGAATTTCGAGCAGCCGGCAGCGCCGTTCCTCGCGCGGCAGGACGTGGGCGTCTTAGCCGCCGCCGGGCAAGCGCCGGAATCCATTCCGAACGGAAGCTGGACGCTCTTCTACGATACGGGAATTGAAATTGCCGCAAACGGCGGCAAAGCCGTTCCGTTCGTCTTTACGCTCAACGATGAAGCGGGACTTTCGTCCGTCGAATACAAAACGAGCACGAATCCGAAAAAGCCTGAACCGGTTATGATAACGCTCGACACGGCAACCGGTTCTGCCGATGCGGAAGCCGACCTCAATGAAGAAAACGAAGAGACGGCTCCGCACAGCATCAAACTTGCGTCAAAGAGAAATGCCGTCGTCCTCCGCGCATCGAGCGCAACGGCGGCCGCATCCGTTCATGTAAAGATCACCGGCGGCGCAAGCGGCGCGCCTATGGAAGCGGTCGGCAACCCTGCGGAATTCTCCCTGACGCTTGCGGACGGCCAAGAGTCAATGCTCTACCGCGTTGAAGCGTATGCGGATGCGGCCGATTATGAAAATACCGCAACAAAAACCTTCTATTATATGGTAACGCGCGGCCTTTCCGCGACGGTGGAAATTGACGGCGCACAGCCGTATGCGTGGGCGCGCTTGAAAAAGGCTGTTAAGGACGCCGAAGCGTATACCGGCATTATTATCACTGGAACGGTGCACGCGACGGCGGATGCGGCGGACGTTACCGGCGTCGGAGAAGACAACTTCGGCGAGATCGTTATCAATAAACCGCTCACCGTCAGCGCAAAGGGAGCGGCCGCTCTGAACGCAAACAAAACGGCCGGCGGCAAAGCGGCTCACCGCATCTTTAGCGTACAAGACGGCGGCGCGCTTACGGTCGAAAATTTAACGCTCACCGGAGGCAGCGCGAACGTCGGCGGAGCGGCTCTCATCGCGCGCGGCGGACGCATGACGCTCAAAGGCGGCACCGTTACGGACAACGCCGCAACGCAAAACGGCGGCGGACTTGCAATCATCGGCGGAACGTGTACCGTCTCATCGGCTACGATAAACGGAAACGCGGCAGGCGGCAAAGGCTCCGGCATTTATTTCGGCAAGGACGCAAGCGGCGCGGCAGGCGTTTTGACGCTCGCCGGAGAAGCCAAAGTCGGAAGCGTCAGTGCGCCTTCGGATTCCGTCTACATTCCAAAGGATTTGGCGGTAAGCGCTGCGGCATTGAACGGAAGCGCCTACATCAACGTGGAACCGGAAGACTACGGCTACGCGGCGCAAAAGAACGCGCCGCTCGTTACCGGAGCGGGAGCGGCCGCGTATAAACCGTATTTCTCGCTTAGCGGTATGCCGGAAGGAGAGGCGTGGAGCCTTGTGCCGAACGGCAGCGCGGACAACGCGCTCGTCCTGAAAAAAGCGGATTCCGTTATCAAAGAAGGAAACGGCGCATGGGCGCGTCTGAAAGAGGCGATTGCGGCGGCCGAAGACGGCTCCGTCATCTTTATCGACGGCGTTATCCGCGCCGACACGTCCTCTCAAGACAACTACGGCGAATTGGTTATCGCCAAAAAGCTGACCATACAGGGAATAAATAAAACCGGAACGCACGCGCTCGACGCAAACAAAGCGGCGTTGGGCTCCTCCGCGCACCGCATCTTTACGGTAAAAACCGGAGCCGCATTAACGCTCGACGGCGTGCAGCTGACAAACGGCAAAGCGGCCGGAAGCGGCAACGACGGACAGGGCGGCGCCGTATTTGGAGAAAAGCACGCGCAGATTACAATCAACGGCGGCGCGGCGCACGGCTGCGAGGCGGCGGATTCAGGCGGCGCCTTTGCCGCGCACGGAGCGTCCCTCACCCTCAACGGAACGGCCGTGAAGGGCAACAGAGCAGGACGGGACGGCGGCGCGCTCTTTGCAACTGCCGACGGCGTTGTTCCGGCCCGCGTCCTCATAACCGGCGGCGCATTCGGCGGGGCGGCAGCGGATGCAAACCAAGCGGCGGCAAACGGCGGAGCCATCGCATTCAGCGGAGCGGGCAGCACGCTCCGCATCGACGGCGCAACATTCGGCGGAAATAAAGCGGACTCAGGCGGCGCAATCTTTGCCTCCGGCACCGCCGTTACCATCCGCGGCGGCGCTTTCAGCGCAAACGAAGCGAAAACATCCGGCGGCGCGGTTAATATCAACGGAGCAGGCGGTGCGCTCTCCATCGAAGGCGCAACATTCGGCGGAAATAAAGCGGGCTCAGGCGGCGCAATCTTCGCGTCCGGCTCTTCGGTCATCATCGGCGGCGGCGCATTTACCGCAAATGAAGCGCAAACATCCGGCGGCGCAGTTGCCGTCAGCGGGGCGGGCGCAACGCTTTCCATCGAAGGCGCGACGTTCGGCGGAAATAAAGCGGACAACGGTGGAGCCCTCTTCGTTTCGGGAGCGACGCTCAAAATACGCGGCGGCTCATTCAGCGCAAACAGCGTAAAACGTTCCGGCGGCGCGCTCTTTATCGAAAACGCTTCGAGCCAAGCGGCAAAAGCCGACATCGACGGAAACGCAGTATTCTCCGCCAACAGCGGAAAAACCGGCGGCGCTCTTGCCGTCAGCGGCGCCGTTACGCTCGGCATAACCGGCGGAACTATCGAAAAGAATACGGCGGAAAGCGGCAGCGCGCTCCACCTGAGCGGCAAAGAAGCTTCGGCAACGCTTTCTTCCGTGCAGGTAAAAGAAAACGCCGGAAGCGCGCTCGTTTCGGAAGGCAAAGCGCTTTCGCTCGCCGACTGTTTAATAGAAAACAATGACGGATACGGCGTCGGCATTGCAGGCGGAACGGCCGTCATGAGCGGCGGCGCAATAAAAGACAACAAAAACAGCGGCGTCTGCATAACGGACGGCGCATTCACGCTCAAAACCGGCAGTATCAGCGGCAACACGGCGCGCGGAAACGGCGGCGGCGTACTCATCCGCGCAAGCGACGCGGAAAAACGGCCGTCGTTCATAATGGAAGACGGGCGCATCGAAGGCAATAAAGCGGCAAAAACGGCCGATGCAGCCGGAGACGGCGGCGGCGTATACGTTGCAGGCGGCGCATTCGTCATGAACGGCGGAGCGATGCAGGGCAACGAAGCGGCAAAAACCGGCAGCGCATACAGCGGAAAGGGCGGCGGCGTTGCAGTCGAGCGGGGAACATTTGAAATGAGCGGGTCGGCGGCAGTCGTTCCGTCGGCGGCTCCGAACGAACACGAGCGCGGCGTAAACGACGTGTACTTAAAGACCGGTTCGCTCATCACGGTAACGGGCGCGTTGACGGCATCGGCGGCGGCGCGCATTTCTCCGGAATCCTATGCGGCCGATAGCGCCGTCGTGAAAGGCAGCGGCACGTTTACGGTTCCGGCGGACTACGCGCAGAAGTTCACCGTTACCAAGCAGGACGCAAGCACGTACTGGACGCTCAAGCAAATCGGAAACGCCCTCTGCCTCACCAATCCCGGAGTGGAAGGTTCGACCCCGTACACGGTGCGCCACTACCAAGAAAAGGTAGACGGCTCGTACGACGAAGCGAATCCGGAGGCGACCGATGCGCTCACGGGCGCGGCGAATAAGGCGGCCTTCGTTCCGCGCAAAAACTATCCGGGCTTTGTATTCGACCGGCAGGAACCGGCCTCTCCGACGATTACGGCTAACGGTTCGACCGTAGTAAAAGTCTACTATAAGCGGAAGACGGTTACCGTAACCTTTAAGCCGGCCGGCGGCACCATCGCAGGCAACGCAAGCGATAAGACTGTCTCCGCAAAATTCGGCGCGCCGCTGGCGGCTCCGGCTCCGGCGCGTACGGGCTACACGTTCAAGCGGTGGAATCCGGCGGTGCCGCAAAACGTTCCGGCGGAAAACGCAACCTACGCGGCGGAATGGACGGCGCACACGTACACCGTCCGCTTTGACGCAAGCGGCGCAACCGGTTCGATGGCCGATCAAGCGTTCACTTATGGACAGGAGCAGGCGTTGCGGCCAAACGCATTCCTCAAAGCCGGTTACACGTTCGCAGGATGGGCAAAAACGGCGGGCGGCATGGCGGAACACGGCAACGGCGTCAAAGTGAAGAACCTCACCGACGTAAACGGCGCGACGATCACGCTCTATGCCGTGTGGCAAGCGTCGGGCAACACGCCGTACCGCGTCGAACACTATTTGGAAAGACCCGACGGCAGCGGCTACGACATTGCAGGCGGCTACACGGATGACAAGACGGGCAAAGCGGGCGAACCGGTCGCCTATGTGATCAGAGCCGACGCAGGCTTTACCTATAACGCCGCGCGCACCGAAATAAACGGCTCCGTAACGACGACGGGCACGATAAACGGCGACGGCACAACGGTGGTAAAGCTCTACTACGACAGAAAGACGATAACGGTAACCTTTAAGCTGGCAGGCGGCTCCGTCGACACGAGCAACCGGCAGGAAGTGAAGCTGACGGGCAAATACGGCGCGCCGCTTACCCCGCCGGTTCCGTCGCGGAACGGCTACGACTTTACCGGCTGGGATCCGCCGCTCGCCGCCTCTCCGAAGTTCCCGAACGCGAACGCGGAACACACGGCGCAGTGGACGCGCAAAACTATCGAAATCGACGGAAGCGCGCCGGATGCATGGAAGCGGCTGAAAGAAGCGGTCGGCTCTGCGGAAGACGGAGACATTATCGTTATACAAGGAACGGTGCAGGCGACAAACGATAGCGGCAACAACGGCGAAATCGCCGTCGGCAAGAACATCACCGTAAAAAAAGCGGATAACGCCAGTTCCGCCGCGCTTGACGCAAACAAAGAGGAAGGCAGCAAGCCTGCGCACCGCATCTTTACCGTAGCAAGCGGCAAAACGCTCACGCTGGAAAACCTGACGCTCAAAGGCGGTAGTGCACACGGCACAGGAGAAGCAGGTTTGGGCGGGGTAATCTACACAAATGGCGGCTCCGTTACCATAAAGGGCTGCACTCTTACTGAAAATCACGCGGACTATCACGGCGGCTGCGTGTATGCTGAAAGAGGGACCGTCGCCATAACCGGCTCTACCTTTACGGGCAACAATACGTCCCATCATGGCGGGGCCGTATACACTGCCGACGGAAGCGCGAGCATGACGGACTGCGCCTTTACCGCCAACACGGTAGCCTCCGGCGGGGGCGGCGCGGTATGGATCAAGAGCGGAAGCGTGAGCATGGCGCGCAGCTCATTTACCGGCAACAAGGGAAGCTCCAACGATGACATCGGCGGCGCGGTGCGGATTACGGGCGGAACTGTCGAAATAACGGCCTGCACCTTTACGGGCAACGAGGCATTTTCCGGCGGCGCCATAGGCGTGAAAGGAGATGCCGGTACGAGAACGTCCGTAACAATCAGCGGCGGCGTTATCGGCGGGACGAATGCTGCGGACGCAAACACTACAAAATCCGGATACGGAGACGGCGGCGGCGCTATACGCGTCGGGAACGGCGCTACCGTGACCCTGCAAGATTACGTTGAAGGCGGCACGGCGCAGGGCGTACGGATTATCGGAAATAAGGCGGCCTCGGGCGGCAACGGCGGCGGCGTATATGTCGAAGGCAGCGGCGCAACGTTTACGATCAAAGGCGCTTCCTGCGTTACCCCGTCAACGGGAATGGACGCGGACAAGCCGCTTGAAAACGACGTGTATTTGAACGGAGAGGCAAAGATAACCGTCGGCGGCTCTTTGAACCCGCAGGACGGAATTGCCGCGCGCATTACGGTAGAAGACCACAAATACGCGGCGACCACGCAAGTTCTTGCCGGAACGGCGGCGCTTTTAAGCGCGGAGCACCGCAAGTTCGCCGTAACGCCGCAAGATGAACATCCTCCAAAGGAGTGGGCGGTAGACAGCAACGGCAAGCTGAAAGAGAAGAGTGTCATCGTCAAACATGGGGATCCCGACGCATGGAAGAAGCTGAAAGACGCCGTGAGCGCTATTGCCGACGGCGGAACCATCTACATAGACGGGCTTATAGAAGCGACGGCCGCTTCCGGCAACAACGGTGAAATCCTCGTCACCAAGAACCTGACGATTAAACCGAAGAACAGCGCTGCCGTGCTCGACGCAGACTACGAGACAGGCGGCAAACCTGCACACCGCATCTTCAAAGTGGACGGTGCAAGTGCAACGCTCACGCTTGAAAACCTGACGCTCAAAAACGGGTACGCAAAAACGGCGGGAGATACGCTCGGCGGCGGCATTTTAGTTACGAACGGCGGAAAACTGACGCTTAAAAACACAACGATAAGTACCTGCATAGCCGACTACGGCGGAGCCGTGAACGTAAAAGGCTCGTCATCTTCGGTAACGATGGAAAGCGGCTCCCTTACGGCGAATACGGCAACAACGATAGGCGGTGCGGTGAACGTGGATAACGGCGCGTCGTTTACGATGAACGGCGGAACAATTAACGGCAATACCGGAAAATCGGGCGGCGGAGGCGCGTATGTGCATGAGGGAACCTTTACGCTCGGCGCAGGCGCGTTGATTACAAGCAACACTGCCGAAGGGCGTAACGGCGGCGGCGTATACGTCGATTCCGGCGGAACGCTCGCTATAGGCGGCGGCGCCATTAAATCGAACAATGCGACAAAATCCGGAAGCGCGGTCGGAAACGGCGGCGGCGTGTATGTATTCGGAAATACTGTCTCCAAAGGCACAGTCCGTATGACCGCGGGCGAGATTTCCGGCAACGCCGCAGGATTGGACGGCGCCGCATACATAGGAGACGGCGGAGGCGTGTACAACGAGGGCGGCACCGTTGAAATATCCGGCGGCGAAATAAAAAGCAATACTGCCCAAGACGGCGGCGGCATTTATGTAAAAGGCGCGGACGCAACGCTTACGATGAGCAGCGGAACAATTTCTGCAAATAACGCGGAAAAAGACAGTCCTGCCGACACTGCTGGCGGCAACGGCGGCGGCGTGTATATCTATGACGCTGCGTTTACTTTGAAAGACGGAGCCATCAGCAATAATACGGCAGCAAGAGACGCCGGCGGCGTTCAGCTGTTTGGCGGCACATTTACTATGGAAGGCGGCGTTATCGAGGGGAATACGGTAACGGGTACGAGTACCGCTTCCGGTACCGGCCGCGCCGGCGGCGTTGAGATCGTAGCCGCTACCATGAACATGAAAGGCGGCGAAATAAAAAACAATACCGCCAAAAACGGGGGCGGCGGCGTGTCGCTCGGACTAAGCGGCGCAAGTCACTCGGTGTTGAATATGACCGGCGGAACCATCAGCGGGAATACCCTTACCGAAACATCGGGAACAGGTAAAGGCGTGGAGTTTTTTACGAACAGTACTACCCATGATATTACCTATTACACGATACTGAAGATGTCCGGCAGCGCAAAAATCGACACCAACAACGACGTGTATTTGAAGGACGGAGCCACGGATTCCCACGGCATAAAGAAGCCCGAATCAACGATTACCGTTGAAGGCGCGCTGGAAAATAATCCCGCGGCAATCATTACGCCGGAAACATACACCGCGGGCAGAAAAGCGCTTGAGGGAAGCGCAGCCGGTTCGGAGTACGGCAAGTTCAAGGTAACGCCGAAGGTCGGCGAAAACTGGCGCGTCGGCAGCGACGGAAAACTGCATCAGGAGACGGTCTCTATCTCCAGTTCGGCAACCGACAAGTGGAAGCGGCTGAAAGACGCTGTTCGGGATGTTGCCGACGGCGGCACTATCATCATTGAGGGACTGGTACAGTCAACAAGTGCAGACGGCAATAACGGCGAGATCATCATCGACAAAGACCTGACGATAGAAGCAAAAACCGGCACGGCTACGCTTGACGCAAACGAAAGCGCATTCACTGATACGGAGGTCAAACACCGCATATTCCGCGTAAAAGGCGGCAAAACGCTCACGCTCAAAAACCTGACGCTTAAAAACGGCTATGCAGGAAAGCGTACCGTTGATTACAGCGGTACAACAGGCGGCGGAATCCGCCTTGAAAGCGGAAAGGTATCGCTCAGCGGCGTAACCATTTCCGACTGTAAGGCAAGAACTACCCCCGTCTTGGGCGGCGGCGGCAGCTGGCATGGAGACGGAGCCGGAATATACGTTGTTTCCGGTACTGTTACTATGGAAAACACGACGCTTTCTACAAATATTGCAGCCGCACACGGCGGCGCCGTTTATCTCAACGGCGGAACGCTCACCATGAAAGGAAGCTCGGTCATTACTCCGTTAACCGTCAGCAATGCAAATAAGACGGGCAAAAACGACGTGCATTTGAAGGGCGGAGCAAAGATAATCGTTGACGATGCGCTTACCGGTACGGCTCCTGTTGCCCGCATTAGGGTGGCGTACAACGAATACCTGCCCACCCGGCAGGTGCTTGACGGAACGGCGGTCGCTTCTCACAACACCAAGTTTATCGTAACGGATCAAGACTTAGGCACCGACAACGGCGGCGTCCACGTACGGAAATGGAAAATAAAGAGCAACGGCTATTTGCAAAGCGAGGAGGTAACCCTGGACGGTTCAAAGCTCCGCGCATGGCAAGCGCTTAAAGATGCGGTCCACACCGCTTCCGACGGCGATGTTATCGCCATCAGCGGCGAAGTTAAGGCGACGAACGAGGGGACAGGGATCTATATAAACTCAGGCGAAATCGTCATCGACAAAGACCTTACGATAAAAAGAGCCGATACTGCGGCAACTGCCGTACTTGACGCAAACAGCAACCATTCGGGTACTTCGCCTGCCGATGCTCCGGCAGTGAAGCACCGCATCTTCAAGGTGGATGCAGGCAAAACGCTTACGCTCCAAAACTTGACGCTGAAAGGCGGAGTGGCAGAGGGTACGGGAGAAGCAGGCTTCGGCGGTGCAATTTACACAAAAGGCGGTACAGTTACCATAACAAACTGCACCCTTACGGGTAATACGGCGGCAAAAAGCGGCGGCGCCATCTATGCGGAAAAAGCCGATAGCGGATCGAATCCCGCTGCCACCGTAACCATCAATGGCGGCACTATCGGCGGCGATGGCACAGCAAAAAACAAGGTAACCGATCCGTTTGGCTTCGGCGGCGGCATTTATGTAAATGATGGCTGTATCTTGACGCTTGATAAGTACACGGGCGGCGGTACTCCACAGGGCGTACGGATTATCGGCAACGAGGCAGGGAGAGCAGGCGGCGTACGTGCAAACAACTCAACCGTTACTATGACCGGCTGTACCATTCGCGGCAACAAGTCGACAGACACCTCGACCGATCTCAGCAATGCAGGTGGCGGCGGAGGCGTGTATATACACGGAAATACATCCGGACGCCCGATCACCATGACAGACTGCACCATTCAGGGCAACACGGCAGCAGCATACGGCGGCGGCATGTGTATCGAGAAGGGAACCATTATCCTAACAAACTGCACTATTAAGGGTAATACGGCAAAGTTCGGCGGAGGTATCTATGTGCGAAAGATCGACACCAATACCTCCACCGTAACCATCACAGGCGGCGCCATCGGCGGCACGGGAGCGGGAGATGAGAACAAAGCGACCGGCAGCGGCGCAGACGGAGGCTTAGGCGGCGGTATCTATGTTGCTAAGGACTGCGCCTTGACGCTCAAAGACGGCGCACAGGTTATCGGCAACGATGCAGCCTTCAACGGTGCCGGTATTTACACAAAAGGTAATCTCACCATGGAAAACTGCACCGTTACCGACAATAAAACTACAGGTGCCGACAACAACACCGGCGGCGGCGGAGTGTATGTAGAAAGCGGCATTGTCGAAATAAAAGATGCAACCAAAATATACCACAATTATACCGACGCATCAGGCGGCGGTATCTATGTAAATGATGGCACTGTAACGCTTAAAAACGCAACAATCGGCGGAGAGCAATACCATGACGGTACAGATTCCGCTAAAACAAAAGGAAACAAAGCGAAAAACGGCGGCGGTATTTATGTAACAGGCGGCACTCTAGACATAAAGGGGTGTACCTTTACCTACAATGATTCAGGCAGCGGCACCGGCGGCGGTATTAAGGCAGAGAACATCGCTCTCGCCATGACAGACTGTACCCTTACCAATAACAAAGCCGGCACCGGTGGCGGCGGCATTTTAACAAGCGGTACCTGCTCTCTTACCATGAAAACCTGCATTCTTACCGGCAATGTAGCAAACTTTAATGGCGGAGGCGGCGTGTATGCGAGCGGCAGCTCGTTTACCATGACAGACTGCACGCTTACCGGCAATGTAGCAAAAAACACCGGCGGCGGCGGCGTGTATGTCGCAGACGGCACATTTACAATGAAAGGCTCCTCGCGCATTAGCCTGTCAACCGGAGCGGAGGAAAACGAACAGGGCAAAAACGAAGTATTTTTAACGAACAATAAGATGATAGCCGTTCCCGCCGCATTGACGGGAACTACACCCGTCGCACGCATTACGCCTGCCGCTTACAATACGAGTACGCAAGTGCTTACCGGCAGCGCAGTCGGTACGAACTGCAATAAGTTTAGGGTAACGCCGGAACCGGCAACGCCTCCGAAAACATGGGCGGTCGGCAGCGACGGAAAGCTCAAAACGCCGTAACGCTCATAAGAAATTGGGGAATGGGTAATTTAATTACGCATTACGAATTATGAATTATCAACAAGGAGGATGCTTGAAGCGCTCGGCACAAGGGGCGCCGGCCGCTTCAACTTCGAGTTTTGTCAGGCTTCCGCCTGCCAAAACATCGTTTATTGTATGCTGTTTTTCAGGCTACAGCCTTACAAAACAGCGAAAAAACTCAATTCGGAAGTTGAAACTTCCTCATTGATTTTTTTAGGAGGATGCTTGAAGCGCCCGGCACAAGGGGCGCCGATCGCTTCAACTTCGAGTTTTGTCAGGCTTCCGCCTGCCAAAACATCGTTTATTTGTATGCTGTTTTTCAGGCTACAGCCTTACAAAACAGCGAAAAAACTCAATTCG
>CAUTZW010000011.1:0-49431 GCA_963543045.1 uncultured Treponema sp. | reverse complement strand
AAGTACATACATTCGCAGTAATTCCCAAACACTGGATAGGGGAACGAAGCTTTGCACGGCTTGATAAGCAGCGCAGACTGTGGAAAAACTGCGAGAGAAAGCATAATACCGCACTGCAATTTATGATACTAACTTTTATATCATTGCTACTTAGAAGAGCTTAAACAGGTTCTAAGTATGAAAAGCGGCTTTTGGCGAAAGGTTGTCTATTGGGCAGGCAGAGGTGCAATTTTGATGGGTACAGATGCTGGGGACAGCACAAGTACAATTGGAATCCGAATACTCTGCGCACGATTGCGTTTCGCGCTCTCACGCCCCTGCCGATTTATGAGCTGTGTTGACAAAAACTAACTTCCGATAGCATCGATAGTGTACCCGTCATCGTTGCTATATGCACTGACAGTGTGTAAAGGGTGCTACCTCTGCATTTATTGGCGCGTACGATCGTACCATCGATATGGATGAGCTTTTGAATGGTATGCGTTTTATTTTGTGAGATAAGTTTGTGCCATTTGTTTACAGTGAGGTAAAGTACAGCCAGATTTATGAACTCCATAGCGCATCTGATGGGAGCCTGTCCGGGAATACCGTTTTCCAAATCGATATACCGCTTAAAGAACTGCTTGTTATGCTATGCAGGGATTTCCATTTCGGCCATTCATCGGTATTGGCGATAGTTGCGGCAAGAACAATAAACAGTATGTTTTTAAGCTTATGTTTTACTTTACATTACTGCCGGATACTCGTTAGTTCTTCGATAACCCCTAGTCAATAAAGTTGTGCATTTAGTTTCATCGATTGGTTCTAGCTTTTCCTTTCATGCCTTGTCATGAAATTCCGTCAATTACTATTGACTTAATACATGCGTTTTCCTATAATACAAAATATGCGGGTGTAGCGAAGCTGGTTATCGCGCTGGCCTGTCACGCCGGAGATCACGGGTTCGAGCCCCGTCACTCGCGCAAATCCCTTTCCAAAGGAAAGGGTATTTTTTTCTTAATATCAACGGGCAATAGCGCAGCTGGTAGCGCGCTTGGTTCGGGACCAAGAGGTCGTGGGTTCAAATCCCGCTTGCCCGATAGCTTTCTGAAAATCTAGACTATTACTTTATTAATCGTGCAACATATCCCCATCAAGATGGATTTTCGGTGTAAAGAACCGGATTCTTTTAGCGAGTTTTCTATATATACGCTAAGATCTGGAGAGAGCATACTAATTGCATCCAAAATCATAGCAGATACTTCCCGCAGGACATCACCTCAAACTTATCGAAACAAGTAAATATTTTTCTAAATCGTTTTAGAACCTCTTCAAGCTCTATGGAATATGCTCTCCGCCAGATATCGAAAAATTGCACAAAAAAATCTCACGCAAAGCCGACCGGTATGAAGTCTTTTTCGTCATACTTTATCTGTGCAAAAGCATCTACTAATAGCACCTTTTCACGATGCCCCCGAAAATGGAATACCGTTTACTATTGTTTCTCATACGGAATAAGCAAATAGATGAAAAGCCGAGCCTTTTATATCAATGCGGAAAATAATGCGCGGACTGCGTTCGACCGTGCGCCATTCGGGAACAGAGCGGCTCCACATGAAAGGCTCTCGCTTTGCGGCGAAAGTGCTAAAAAAGAGCGCAAAGCGCGCGTTAAATAAAAAAGCGCCGACCGTTTTACGAAAAACGCCGGCGCTTTTTTGCCGCTTACCGCCGAAAGGCAGAAGCGACAACATAAAACACGTTACAAAAACGTACGCTTACAAAACCGTTACGGTATCGTACCGATACGTTTTTGATTTCTTCATTCACAGCGACATAAAGAGGAATTGCAAAATCATGCACAATCATTTTGAACACTGCACAGCAAAATGCTCAAATTGTAGCACGCAACAGCTGAGCGGGATTTTAGTTCTGCCGCGATTTGCCTCGCCGTTCGGAAACACTCTCTAAAACTGCGAGGCAAATTGACCAAAGGTCAGCACACGACGGCAGGGGCAGAATTTTGCTCCTGCCACAGGTCTTGTATCGCGTTTCTCTGTCTCTAGCACACTCCGATGCCGTGCATGTACTCCTCTAACAGTTCGGTAAAGCGGCGCATTTCGTCGACTTGGATATCGCCGATGTTTGCGATGCGGAAGGTGTTGATGTTGCCGAGCTTTCCGGGGTAAATCGTAAAGGAATGTCGGCGCGCAAGGTCGTGGAGCGCGTTAAAGTCGTAGTTGGGATTTTCGGGCTCCAAAATGGCGGTAATCAACCCACTTTGATATTTTTCATCGACGAGCATTTTCAGTCCGATTTTCTTGACTGCCGAAACGAGCGCCTTATGGCACGCCGCATACCGCGCCGCGCGCGCGGCGACCGTCTCGACCTTCGTTTCGATAATCGCCTGTCTGAGCGGATAAAACGTCTGCACCGGCGGCGTAAAGCGCGTCTGCTTCGTCTCGCGGAAATAGCGGTACTGGTCGTACAGGTTCAAATAATAATTGCGGATCGGAATGTCCTTCGTCTTTTCAAGCTCCGACCGCTTGCAAATCACAAAGCCGACTCCCGCCATTCCCTGTATGTTTTTATTCGACGTCGACGCCATAAAGTCGATTCCGAATTTTTCCAAGTCCATCGGAATGCCGCAGTAGGCACTGACCGCGTCGATAATCGTTACCAGTCCGTATTTTTTTGCCAGCGGACAAATAACGTCGAGCGGATTCAAAAGTCCCGTCGTCGTTTCGTGGTAGACCGCCGCCAAATGCGTGTATTTTTTTGACGCAAACTCTTTTTCAAGCCGCGTAAGGTCGATCGGTTCGTGCGTCGAACTTTCAAACACATCAAAGTTGAGCTTCTGTACGCGGGCGATTTTTGCAAGCCGATTGCCGTACGAGCCGTTGTCGATGACCAAAAGCCGCCCGTCATCCGGCACGCAGGACGACACCATCGCCTCATCCGCGCCCGTCCCCGAACAGCCGAACATCACCGTCTCGTAGTCGGCGGGGTCGGCAACAAAGGCGGTCAGCTCGCGCGCGCACCATTCCATCAATGCGCCGAACTCAAGCTCGCGCGGACAAATATCCGCCTGCACCTGCGCGTATTTTACGCTGTCCGTCGTCGTCGCAGGCCCCGGATTCAAGAGGACTTCGCGGCGGACGGCACGGAGCTCTTCGTTTTCTTTTATACGCGGATAGACAAGCGTTTCCGCCGCCTGTAAATGTTCTTCGCAGTCGATTTCGCGCCACGCGTAATATTCGATTTTCCGAACGAAAACCGGTATGTTCCCGCTCGAACTGACAAAGCGCATCGCGTGTTCGTAGTCCATCTTCGGCATATCCTGCGCGTGTTCCGCCGCATAAGCGCACATCGCGTCGAGCGCGTCTTTCGTAAGGCGGGAAATACCCGTCAATTCGCCTGAAATATGAGAAAGCGCCCCCTTATCCTTCGACAGGTTTTGAAGCACGGAAGACTCGTCCGCTTCCACAAAGACTTCATCGCCCGAATCCGTTTTGCCGGAAGCAAGCAGCACGTTGCGCCGCTCCTCGTTTATGAGCGCGTACAGTCCGACGGCATCGTAAATCAAATCGGACTCAAGCAGCAAAAAGTTGCCGGAAACGAGCGGCGCGCACACCGCAAGCGTTCCCATACTGCCGGTTGCCGCGTAATTTTCGTTTTTCGCTGTCTTTATAACGCGGTATTTTGCCGCAAGTTCCTCGTACCACGAAGCGCAGTGCCCCGTCCCGATGATAATTTCTTCAATCCCCGCCGCAATGAGCTTTTGCACCGACCATTCGACAATCCGCCGCCCGTCGATTTCCACGAACCCTTTCGGCATCGCTTCCGTTCTGCCTTTCAGCCGCGAACCCAAGCCCCCGGCAAGAATAACCGCCTGTCTTATCATATTTGCTCCTTATGTTCTTTTCTCTTTTTTTAGGGCGCGAAGTTTTTTTTGCAACCGGCTTTGCGCGGTTCCGCTTCGCTCCATTCCGTAACCGCGGGTTACGGAACGCATACGCGCCGCTCCAATCCGGCGCAGGATTTGTCTCCCGTCCGCTGCCGTCACTCCGAAAATAAACGGTTCGGTCGCGACACCACCGCCCGCCGTGCATTGCGCCGGTGTTGCAGGGAAACGGTTGTACGTGTCCGCTCGCGCGGACGGTAAATCCGGCGCAGGCATGGTCTCCCGTCCGTTGCCGCCGCTCCGAAAAACAAGCGGTTCGGTCGCAGCACTGCCGCCCGCCGTATCCCGCATTCGCCGTTTTATCTTCCGTGTGTGCCGCTTTTTTTCGCGCTTGTTTATCCGCGTGCGGCGCGGAGGTTTTGCATAAACGCCGCTTTGTTTTCTTTTGGCGTGGACTTTGGTCTGCCTAAATCTTTGCGCGCGCCTTTTTTTACGCGCACTTCGATGAACGTAAGTTCCGGTTTGCCGCTTCGGTACGCCGTAGACACTTCTTCCAGCTCGGAAGTAAGAGAGGCTTCGTCCGTTACGCAATAGATTTTTTTGTAGCCGCACGCGCGTGCAATGTCAGAAAGTCGAATTGTAAGTCCTACCGTCGGCTGTCCGCCCACCGAATCGTGCGCGCCGTTGTTTAAAACGACGTGGCAGAGATTTTTTGGCGCGCGCGTTCCGATTGCAGTCATGCCGCCCATCTGCATAATCGCCGCTCCGTCGCCGTCAAGACAGAACACCGGGCGTTTGCGTTCTGCATTCAGCGCAATGCTCAACGCAATTTGCGACGCGTGTCCCATCGAGCCGACCGTCAAAAAGTCCTTTTCGTGTCCCATTCTGTGCTTTTCGCGCAGTTCGTACAGCTCGCGGCTCGCCATGCCCGTCGTCGAAACGAAAACGGCTTCTTCAGGCGCGGAACGCATAATTTTTTCAATTGCTTCTTCGCGGCTCATTGGGGCGTCGACCGCCGTGTTGTTTTTAAGCGCGTAGTCTTCAAAGGTGTTTTTGCGGATGATAAGCGCGTAAGGCGCGCTGTTTGCTTTCATCGTATCGTAGGCATCGGCAATCTGTTTTTCAAATTCCGTTTCGTCATCGGAAGCGACCGCGTAGGGAATCTTCATCGCGTCAAAAAGTTCGCAGGTTATCTTTCCCTGCTTGACGTGCTGCGGCTCATCGTGCACGCCGGGCTCTCCGCGCCAGCCGACGACCAACAGCATCGGCACCGAGTATACGTCGCTGTCGGCAAGGGACAAAAGCGGATTGACCGCGTTTCCGATTCCGGAGTTTTGCATATACACGAGCGGCACGCGCCCCGTCGCAAAGTGAAAGCCGGACGCAAGAGCGACCGCCGCCCCCTCGTTTGCCGCAATAATGTGCTTTTCTGCGGGCGCATTATCGGTAATGTAGGCGCAAAACGACTTTAGAAGCGAATCCGGCACGCCCGTAAAAAAATCCGTCCCGTTTTTAGCGAGCAGGTCATAAAAAAATTGGGGTCTAATCATCATGCACTCCTTACTTCGTTCCCGGAATAAGCTCAAGGATTTGCTTAATCGGCATACAAATATCGTTGACTTCAAGCGAGCGTTCCGACTGCAAAATCGTCTGGGCGCACTTGTACATGGCAGGGTACGCCGCGCGCAGCAAGTGATTTGCGTAAATGATGATGTTCGCGCCCCACTCGGAAAGTTCGCGCTCGGTAAATTGATTGTACGTCGTCGGAACGAGCACAATCGGCACGTCCTTGTAAAGCGCACGGAAACGGGTGCAAAAGTCCTTAATGTCCTCGCCGCTTTTTTCTTTTGAATGAATCATCACGCCGTCAGCTCCCGCTTTTACGTACAAGTCGGCGCGTTCAAGCGCTTCATCGACCGTGCCTCCGGCAATCAATTCTTCAAGACGCGCGATAATCATAAAATCTTCGGTAACCTGCGCCTTTTTGCCTTCGCTGATTTTCCGGCAAAACTCATCGGCAGGAGCGATTTCCTGTTTTGCCTCCGTCCCAAAGAGCGAATTCTTTTTGAGTCCTACTTTGTCTTCGATGATGACGGCTGAAATTCCGTTTCGCTCAAGCGTGCGCACCGTGAATACAAAATGCTCGGCAAGTCCGCCGGTGTCTCCGTCAAAAATGATAGGTTTTGTTGTGCATTCTAAAATGTCGGTAAGGCTTTGCAGTCGCGTCGTTAAATCGACCGCTTCAATATCGGGCTTTCCCTTGTCCGTTGAATCCGTGAGCGACGATGCCCACATACCGTCAAACCGGTGCACGCCGTCTTCTTTTTCCACTGTCGTGTTTTCGACGATAAGCCCCGAAAGTCCCGAATGCGCTTCCATAATGCGGACGACGGGCTTTGCCGCAATGAGACGGCGCAGCGTTTTCATGCGGACTTCTGGCGTGGTGCCGATTCTTTTTGCGTTTTCCACCAGCGCAGACGAGTCGATTCCTTTGGTGTAGGGAATTTCGATAACCTCTCCGCTTTGACTTTTCATGACGGCGTACACGTCTTCGCGGATTCGCCGCATAGCACCGCTTTTCCAGTCGTCCCCGTGAATGATGTAGTCGGGTTTCAGTTTGATGAGGTTTGGAACGTAACTCCAGTCCTCCTGCACGACGACTTTTGAAACGCCTTTGATGTTTTCTACGACGGTTTTCCGCTGTTCGTAGGAAAGGTAGGGCAGCCGCTTGTGATTGACAATCGCTTTGTCGGAAAGCAGACCGACGATGACTTCTCCGCGCTTTGCCCCTTCGTTGATGATATTGATGATACCGGGGTGAATGATGTCGCCCACGATTCCAATGTATACGGTTTTTGCCATGCCGTACGCCTCCTGTTCTGGTATGAACGAGACGTACCGCACGGCTTTTACGCGATTACGTGCCGCGCTTTAGTTCCGTCTCATTCTTGTAAAATATCTTTTAACGCCGCTATGAGCGCGTCGTTGTCATCTTTGTTTCTTACCGCAAGGCGGATGTAGCCGCCATTTTCAAATCCTTTTTTTGATGAAAGGTCTTTAATAAAAATGTTGTGGTTTTCAAGCACCTTGCAAGGGAGGGCCCCCCCCCCCCCCCGTGGAGGCGGCATAGCACATAATTTGCCTGACTTGGGAAAACCGTAAGGCTCTTGATTCCGGCAAGTTTTTTCGTAAAGCGAGCTCGTTCTTCGGCAATCGAATCGCAGGCAGCCGCGTAGGTTTTGCTGTATTTGTCGTAGATTTGCAAAAAGTATTCGCCAAACGAATTAATGTTCCAGATGGCGTTGGTTTTCCGTATGCGCTCAATGTACGTTTTGTCGGAAGCGGCAAGAACGCCGAGCCTGACGCCCGGAACTCCGTAGCTTTTGCTGATGGATTTTACGACGATGAGATTCGGATACGCATTTAAGATTTCTTCGTCGAGCAGGGTGTAGCGGATTTCCTTATCTGCAAAGTCAATAAACGACTCATCAAAGATAAGCGTTACCCCATCTTTTTTTAATTCTTCACACAAATGCAGAACGTCTTCTTTTTTAAGGAAATTGCCGGTCGGATTATCGGGATTGATTAAAAGCATCGTCTTTGCATTCGTCTTTTTTACGGTCTGTAAAACATCGTCCGCCGAGTACGCAAACGTCTCTTCGTCAGTCGGAACAGGAACAACTTCCGCCTGCGTAAAGCGTTCGGGGTATTCGTTGAACGTCGGGAACGGAATCGCAACTTTTCCTTCAACATATTTTGCAAGAGAAGAAATGAGTTCCGCAGCTCCGTTTCCAACGACGATATGCTCCGGCATGACGTTAAATATTTTTGAAGCCAAGAGACTTTGTTGGGCGGCTCCGCTCGGATATTCAGTCAGGAGCGTGGTAAAATTCGCTTTTATTTCGCTTACGAGTTTTTCTGGCGGAAAATATGGGTTTACGAGGTAGCAAAAATCTTTCATCTGCGGAAAACGCCAGTAGCCGCCGTAGCGTTTTTCAAGACTGTGCAGCTTTTCGCTTCCTGTTTTAAAGCGGTCTTCGGCAATCGCAAGGTCTGCCGGATCGTCGATTTCGTACCAGTCGCTGCCGCTTACGACCAGTCCCTTTAGAGAGGCCGACGAAAGAAACGAAATGACTTTTAAGACCTGCTCGTAATATTCGTTTTTGCCGAAAGCCTTTTGATACGCATCAAGAAAGGGCAGATAATACTGCTCGGCAAACTCTTTAGAGAACTTATAGATGTTTACCGTTTTGTAATACTGTGCCGTGTCCGCCCAATTAAAGCGGACTTTATCGAGGATGCCGGTGATACAGTTGTTTTCGTCAAGGAGCGTGCAGGTGCCGTCCATCCACGATTCAAAGGGAGAGACAACTGCAAGATTTTTATCAGGAGAGGCGATAAGTCGACTTAAAATCTCCGGCTTAAAAATCAAATCGCTTTCAAGCAAAATCGTGTCGTCCTTTGCCATTTCGCTTCCGGCAAGAAAGAGCGAATAAATATTGTTCGTCGTATCGTACACGGGATTTTCGATATAGTCGATTTTCATGCCGTTTAAGTTTTCTTTATTGAATTTGGACGCGATAAAATCTTTTAAAAGCGCCCCCTTATAGCCGACCACGACGACCAGCCGTTCAATTTTGTTTGCGGCAAGAGCCTCTATCGTATATTCAATCAAGGTTTTTCCGTTGACCTTGACCATGCACTTTGTCGCGTCCTTTGTATAAGACTTAAGCCGCTTTCCCATTCCCGCGGCTAAAATAATTGCCTGCATATAGTTCTCCTCATTTTTATAAAAGTATAAATGATTGCCGATTTTTGCGTATTATACACAATTTCAAAAATATGAAAACGCAAACACTGTTGACGGCAGAACGGCAGGGACGGTTTTGGTGCATGTTTGAAATTATAATATTTTTATTTCAGTCTATACTCTCGCAATCTTTGAAAGTATGCTCTCTGATAATCAAAGTTTCTATCATATCCATTAAAAAACGCAAATATATCGCCTTATAAAATGCACAGTGAGCGTAAATATACCTTGCCGCCAGAAAGGTGCCATCAACATATAAATAAGCGCCGACTCCTTCTTGAACTGCTAAATAGCGACTCCGCGAGGCCATAGCTGAAGCCAATGCCGGCTACCTACTGAGTGCAAAGGGCAATCGCAAAGAATTGATGACCGACATTACAGCAGATATTCAGGATGAAAAGCCGCCTGCGACACTGAACGGCGCTCACCGAACGGAAAAAGGGCATAGCTGGAGAAAATGCTGAAGTGCATATACGACCGTACCATCTGCCGACAACCGGGAAGGCGACAATGAACGCCGCTCCCATGAACTCGTAAGATTTATTCACCGTGTTGGGCAAAAATTGATTTCCGCAATTCCCTGTTGACTTTTTATTTGTATATGTTATTATCAATTACAGCAGCTTATGTTATTAAAAAAGGAGATATTCTTCACACTTCGATGGCAGACCTAAAAGAGAACTTTCGTAACAAACAGGGATTTGGCGCGTTTATTAAGGTAACGGATGAAGCTATAGCTGCATTGGATGCGCAACAAAAAGCGATATTAAATAGGAAAGGAAATGCATTATTTAATGCGGGCGAGGTGGAACAAGCCCGGAGGATATTCATGGCAACGGGTTATTCGGACGGGCTGACGAGGGTTGGAGACGTTTATATGAAAAACAATGAAACGCTCAAAGCGTTAAAGCAATATATTCTTGCGAAGAATAAGAATAAAACTGAACTGGCGTATGAGAAAATCGCATCTGCGGTGTCGGTAATGCTGCAGAGCTGATATAAACAAAATATTTGCGGGCAACCGGTAATTTAAAAAGACCAGGAGTACTACAATGAAAGAAGAAATGGAACTTCAAATCGGAGAACAGGGCGAGCAGGGGTATCCGTATGCAACTGAATTCACAAACGGAAAGATAAGCGACAGTTTAAGCGCAGAAATATCGGAGCTTTCCAAAAAAGGCTATCTGCTTCTGAAAGAAAACGACATTACTGGCGCACAGGCGGCTTTCAATCACATCCTTGAGCTTGAGGACAACAACAATTATGCGCTTGTGGGCTTGGGCGATTCGGAACGTAAACAAAATAAGTTTAAAGAAGCGATAAAGTATTATAACGACTGCCTTACGCATCATCCGGGAAACAACTATGCGCTGTTCGGACTGGCCGACTGTTATAAGGCGCTGAACATGTATCACAAGGCGATTGAAATATGGGAACAGTATCTCATCCATGACGACAGAAACATCACCGTTTTAACGCGTGTCGCCGACGCGTACCGGAAGATTCACGATTTCAAAAAATCCAAATCGATTTATCTAAAGGTTCTGGAGATGGAACCGGAAAATGCGTACGCGCTGATCGGGCTCGGGCACCTGCATTACGATTTTAAGGAATACAAAGATGCCTTATATTATTGGACGAAAATGTATGAAGTGAACGGAGATTCGGTTGACATTCGGATATTAACTTCAATAGGAAACTGTCACAGAAAGCTCAAAACATTCGACAAAGGCGTGCTGTACTTCGAGCAGGCGCTTGAAATGGATCCGAAAAACTTTTATGCGCTGTTCGGGCTGGCCGACTGCTATCGGGGAATGTCGCAGCAATACCGCTCCATCGAGTATTGGAACCGGATTCTCGATATGGATCCGAAGAACAAAGTGATTCTTACCCGAATCGGCGACGCGTACCGCAACACGGGCGATTATAAAACGGCGTCCGGCTATTATAACCGCGCGCTCGACATTGATTTTGATATCTATGCGGCGTTGGGGCTTGCGCTGATATGTAAGGGAGAAGGCAAGTACGAAGAGGCTGCCGACCGGCTCAGCGGCTTAGTGAGAAACGATCCGAAAAATTTCCGCCTTTACATTGACCTCGCCGACTGCTACATCAAACTGAATCAAAAACAAAAAGCGATAGATTGCCTTGAATCATTCCAGCGGCTGGGAATGCGGAGTCCTGCCGTCAGCGATTTGCTGGATAAATTACGGGGCAATAAACCCGTCTTTTAATCGATGCGTGAACGGATCGTGTTGACAGGGCTGCTGCCGGAAGAGATTGCCGAAGCGTTCGGTTTTACGCAATCTTTCCGAGCAACGCAGATTTTCAAGTGGATCGGTTCCGGCGTCGAATCGTTTGCCGGAATGACAAACATCGGGAAGGCTCTGCAGGAGATGCTTGAAGAGCGCGCCGCCGTCAGAACTTCCTCCGTGTCGCAAATCCTCTCGGATCCCGATGGAACGATAAAACTCCAAATAACATTACACGACGGTTTGGCAATCGAAACGGTGCTGCTGACTGATCGCGACGGGCGGAAAACCGCCTGCGTTTCCTGTCAGGCAGGCTGTCCGATGGGCTGCGCGTTCTGCATGACGGGCAAGCTGGGGCTGGCGCGGAATCTTTCTGCGGCTGAGATTGTTGAGGAATTCCTGTTTCTTGAAAAAGCGGCGGGGCGACTGGATAACATCGTCTTTATGGGCATGGGGGAACCGCTGCTAAATCTGCCTGCAATACGGAAGGCGATTGCAATTTTGACGCACAAGGACGGCAGAAACCTATCCGGCAGGCGGATAACGCTTTCGACTTCAGGGATTATCAGCGGGATATATGAACTTGCCGACAGGGGGCCGCAGGTACGGCTTGCGATTTCGCTGACGGCGGCCGATGAGGACGTGCGTACGCAGCTGATGCCGGTCAACAAAACCAATCCCCTCCCTGAACTGAAAAAAGCTATTGCATATTACGGCGAGCGGACGGGAAAGCGCGTGACGTTGGAAGCGGCGCTGCTGTCCGGCGTGAATACCGATGCGGCAGGAGCGGCGAAAATGATTGAGTTTGCGCGCGGCCTTGCGGTCAACATTAATTTGATTCCATGGAATCCCGTTGCAGGCTTGCCGTTCAAGGAGCCATCTACGGGAGAAGCCAAGCAATTCATGCGGATGCTTTCCGGCGCGGGGCTTAATGTAACGCTCCGCGCACGGCGCGGAAGAAAAATTAACGGCGCGTGCGGCCAATTAGGAAGAACGCACGGCGCAAGCGGAGCGGCTGCAAACGCAACCGGCGCTACATAATTGCCTTCCTTATAATACCGCCGCCGATGATAACCGTATCACGGTACAAGACGGCCGACTGACCTGGCGCAACCGCCCGCTGCGGCGTATCGAATGTGACGAGAAAGGCCGCGCCCGTAAATGATTCGTCGGTGGAAGGAACATACCGTTCAACCGTACAGGGCACCGGTTTTGACGCAAGGCGGATTTTGACAAGCGCGCGGAACGGTTCGGCCGGTTCGATATCTGCCGGCCAGACAAAATCGTCGGCAATCAAAGCGGATGCATTCAGCTCGTCGCCGTCGGCAAGCACGATGAGATTGCGCTCCGCATCGATCGAATGCACATAGAGCGGACGGGCTGCGCTCACTCCCAGTCCCCGCCGCTGGCCGACGGTGTAATGCTCAATCCCGCGATGCCGACCCAAAATATTTCCGTCAAGATCGATAATGTCGCCGGTTTTCGCCGGTTTGTCGGAAAAGAGCATGTCGAAATATTCGTCCGGCAAAAAATCCTGACTCTCCTTTCTGGTTGCCGCATGCAGCTTGAGCGTTGACGCGAGGCGGAACACTTCGCTTTTTTGCGAACCGGCGAGCGGAAAGCGAATCCTTTCAAGCGCCGCGCTCGGAATCCGGTATAAAAAGTACGTCTGATCTTTTGTCGCGTCAGCCGCCCCCGCAATCATGCAGGGACGCGCACCGCTTGCATCGAGCGCAGCGGCAGGCCGCACAATCCGCGCGTAATGACCGGTGCAAAAATAGTCGTAGTGCACATGCAGCGCATCCAACCCGTCCAAAAGCGCGCCGAATTTCACAAACCGGTTGCATTGGACGCAGGGATTCGGCGTTCTGCCGGCACGGTATTCATTCCGGAAATACGCAAGCACCGCATGACGAAACTCCGCGCTTACATCAATGACGCGATATTCGATGCCGTATTCGGCGCAAAAATTGCGGCATTCTTCGATATTTACCTGCTCGGCCGGGCCGTAACAAGATGCGCGCATCGTTTGCCCGCTCTTTAGCTCCGGCATCCGCCCGTCCCACACCGACATCGTAACGCCGATAACACGGCAGCCGCGCTGCTGCATCAGCAACGCAGTCAGCGTCGAATCAATTCCGCCCGACATCCCCACTGCAACGGTTGCCCCCTTTTCCGGCAACGCCTCTTCGACAAATTCCATGACGCGGAGTATATAGAAAAAACTGCGTTGCGGTAAACAGGAGCGAGTAACGGTTTGCGGGGCGGGGCTAAATATGGAAGCGCCATTGTGCTCCGTCTACGATACGCGCTTCATACCAGTTCGCCCCTTCCATCTAGCCGGTGCGATGAGCCGACGGCAATCTTATCCGGTCGCTGAACAGCTGCGCTGCTATCCGTGAAACGCAACACGGTCGGAGATGCCGAAAGGCTACGTGCGGAATCGATCGCGCATTTCGGTGGAATGTTGTAAACGGGGGGTGAAGGATCGGGCGGGGGCTACTCAGACAGGGTAAAGGAAGGCGGACGCAGCAGGTACGCTTCTGCGAAAGCCGCGCGGAACAAGCTCCCGCCCGCTGCAAATAAAAAACACGGGAAGCGACGTTCCCGCGTTGTGCGCGCTAGATATTGCGTCCGCAGCAGTTTTTGTATTTCTTTCCGCTGCCGCACGGGCACGGATCGTTTCGGCCGATTTTCGGCGACGAGCGCCGCACGGTAACTGACTGTCCCGACGAATGCCGCTGCATGGCGCCGCTTGCCGCTTGCCGCCGCGCCGTATCGCCCATCGAAGAGGCCGCCGCCCGCTCGCCGAAGCCTGAATCCGCCTCATCGTGCAGGGCGTTCATGTGCGCACGGCCCCGCTGCATGGCAACTCGCCGCTGCTCCTGCGCCTCAGGACTCAGCTGAATGCGCACTTTGAAGACCCGCGAAATAACGCCGTTCCGGATGGAATCGCGCATTTCGTCAAAAATCTTAAACCCGTCGATTTTATATTCGGTGAGCGGATTTTTTGAACCGTACGAACGGAGCGCAACCGCGTCGCGGAGGCCTTCGAGCGTTTCAAGCTGGTCAAGCCATTTCTTATCGATAATCTGAATGTACTGGTAGCGGATGAACATATTGAGATTTTCTTTGCCGACGAGCGTTTCTTTTTCCGTAATGTCGTTTTGCAGCGCGGCCTTCAGCGCTTCTTCCGTCAGCCGGTCGTGCGGCAGTTGAACGCCAAACGTATTTTTTATGGTTTCGTTTAGCTCCGTCAGCGCAGCGTCCTTCTTCACCTTCGACGCGCTTTTGTATTCATCGAAAATATCTTCGACAAGCTCCCGCGCATTGTTCATCACGCGGGAAGACAGATCGTCATTGGCAAGAATCTCGTCGCGCTGGCGGTAGATAATGGTGCGCTGCTCGTTGAGCACATCGTCGTAGTCGAGGAGGTGTTTACGAATCTCGAAGTTGCGGTCTTCAACCTTTTCCTGCGCCTTTTTGATGCCTTTATTGAGCCACGGATGGTCAATCGGCTCGCCCGGCTGCATACCGATCCGCGTCATCAGTTTTTTCATGCGGTCGCCGCCGAACAGTCGCATCAAATCATCATCCATAGATATGAAGAACTTACTGCGCCCCGGATCGCCTTGACGGCCGGAACGCCCGCGCAGCTGGTTGTCGATGCGGCGGCTTTCATGCCGTTCGGAACCGATAACGTACAAGCCGCCGGCCGCTTTCACTTCCTCGCAATCGGAAAGCCAGCGTTCCTTTTCGACCTTGTACGCCGCCTGATATTGCTCATCCGAAGCCGATGCGCCCGCCCGTTTTCGCGCACGGAATTCGGGATTGCCGCCGAGCTTAATGTCCGTACCGCGTCCTGCCATGTTCGTTGCAATCGTTACGGAACCCTTTGCGCCCGCCTCCGCGATAATCATCGCTTCGCGCGCATGGTTTTTCGCGTTGAGCACTTCGTGCCGGATGCCCTTTTTGAGGAGCATCGATGAAAGCAGTTCCGACTTTTCAACCGATACAGTACCGACCAGCACCGGCTGGCCTTTGGCATGGGCTGCGGCAATTTCCTTGCAAATCGCTTCCCACTTGTCCTGCTCGTTGAGGTACACTTCGTCGTTTTCGTCTTTCCGTGCGACCGGCCTGTTCGTCGGAATGGCGACCACGTCCAGCTTGTAGATTTTATTGAATTCGACCGCTTCCGTTGCCGCCGTGCCCGTCATGCCCGACAGCTTTTGGTACATGCGGAAAAAGTTTTGGAACGTAATCGTTGCAAGCGTCCGGTTCCGCTGCGCAATGCGGAGGTGCTCCTTCGCTTCGATCGCCTGATGCAGCCCGTCCCCGTAGCGCCGTCCTTCCAAAATGCGGCCGGTAAACTCATCGACAATTTGAACCTGCCCGTCCTTCACCAGATAATCGACTTCGTTCTTATATAAATGATGTGCGCGCACCGCCTGCGTAAAATAGTGAACGAACTCAAAGTTTTCCTCATCGACGACCGAACCGGTAATTAAATGGTGCGTTTTGAGAATCTCGTCGATATGGTTGATGCCCGCGTCGGTAAACGAAACCCGCCGGGACTTTTCGTCGAGTTTGAAGTCGCCCTTAATCTCTTTGCGCTGCGCCGCTTCCATTTCGACTTCATCGGGATAGTCGCCGGTTGCCGGATCCTTTTCAACTTCCGTCAGCTCGTCGACGTATTTGTCGACTTCCTGATACTTGTAAGTGTCGTCTTCGCCCTGCCCGCTGATGATGAGCGGCGTACGCGCTTCGTCGATTAAGATGGAGTCAATTTCGTCAACGATGCAAAAATGAAAGCCGCGCTGAACCTTGTGCTCCAAATCGATTTGCATATTGTCGCGGAGGTAGTCGAATCCGAACTCATTATTGGTGCCGTAGGTGATGTCGCACGCATAGGCGGCCTTCCGCGCTTCATTATCCATATTCGACAGGATCGTTCCGACCGTCTGCCCCAAATAGGCGTACACCGGACGCATCCACGCCGCATCGCGTTCGGCAAGGTAGTCGTTGACCGTAACAATGTGCACGCCCTTGCCCGAAAGACTATTGAGATACGCCGCCGCCACGCACATGAGCGTCTTGCCTTCACCGGTTTTCATCTCCGTAATGCGCCCGGAATGCAGCACGAGCGAACCCATTATCTGAACGTCGTAAGCCCGCTCGCCGAGTATGCGGAAGGCCGCTTCACGGGCAAGCGCAAACGCTTCCGGCATAATGTCATCGAGCGTTTCTCCGTCGGCAAGGCGTTTTTTGAGCGCAGCCGTTTGTTTCGGAAAATCTTCATCGCTGAGCGCCTTTGCCCATTCCTCTTTTGCATTCACCTGCATCAGCAAAGGCCGCAATTTTTTTACATCACGCTCATTCTGAGAGCCGAATAATATTGTTAAGACTTTATCCAACATGCCGGACAATATAAATGTTTTTCCGCTGAGAGTAAAGTTGATTGCAAGCGCACGGAAAAGCCGCAGACAATGCCGCTGAGCGTGCGCGTCGTCGCGTATGCTGCGCGCAGTCGGAGCAGTTTCGGGGACTTCCGATCGGCGGGGGCGTTTTCCGAAAGGCGCGCGTGCCGAATGACACAAACGGCGCATTTTCGGTATGATGCCGGATATTTTTTATGGAGGCTTTTATGCAACTGAAAATCATATGCGCCGCAGCCGCGGCGGCGGTATTGGCGGCAGTCGGAACGTCGTGCAGCAAAACGGAGCGCACCGTTACCGTGCGCGGATCTGCGACCGTGTATGCGGCGCCCGATACCGTCGGGATTTCATTCTCTCTTTCTTCTAAGGATAAAAATATCGCGGAAGCAAAGAAGAAAAACGAGGAAGCGGTACGGCAGATGACCGATATTTTTGCGGCGCACCAAATCGAGCAGCGGCAAATCAACATTAAGCGGATTTCGATCGAGCCGCGCTATTCATACAAGTACGACAATGAACGGGAATTCCAGCATTACGAAATTCGGCAGGATATTTCCGTCGAGCTGACGAGCCTGGATCGCTACGAACCGTTTTTAACAGCGTTGCTGAGCGCAGGCGTCGACACAATTAGCGACATAACGTTTTCTTCAAAAGATATGCGGAAACTTTCCGATGAAGCGCGCCAAAAAGCCGTGAAAGCCGCCGAAGAAAAAGCGCAAATCTTATGCGCTGCCGCCGGAAACCGCGGCAAAAAACTGTCCCCCGGCCGCGTCGTCAGCCTAACCGAAATCCCCGACGGCCTTGCGCCGTACAACCTGCGCGCAAAAGCCCTGCAAAACGCCGTAGCATACGCAGAATCCGCCGCCGACTCATCCGCATTCAGCCCATCCGGCCAAATACAAGTCGGCGCCCAAGTGGAAATGGTATTTGCGCTCAGCGACTGAGCGAGCCGCCGCGCACTGCGCGGGCTGTCTGTGCCGCGTGCAAAAAGACGTGGCTGGCTGCAGCACGCGTGGAGTGACGTGCTAGCTTGGCGCGGGCTAGTTGCTGCTGGGGCAGCCGACTGCACTGCGTACGAGGTGCGTGGCGGTGTGCAGGGTGACATACCGACGCGCCTCAAGTTGTTGGGAGGGCGTGCATGTACGGGGTGATGTGCTGGCTTGGCGCGGGCTAGTTGCTGCAGGGAGGGCAGCTGACTGCAATGCATGTGGGGTGGCGTGTCGGCGCGGGGTAGCGGTAGTGTGTGTGCGGAGTAGCGTGCTAGAGCGCGTGTCGGCGCAGTGTGCAGAGGACGGAGGAGCAACACTCGCAGTAGGGAGGCGGAGAAGTCTTGGGCGGCATTGTCGGTGCCGCGGGCTGTCTGTGTTGTGCGCGGAATAGCATACCGACGTGGCGTAGCTAGTGGCTACGAGGTACTTCCTGCGGGGGAGAGATTAGTATGACGTGCACCTTGTACAGGGTGCCTGCCGACGCGGTGCGCGAGTGCGGGAGGAACTGTGGTAGGGCGGCCGGAAAGACTTGGCACATTGTCGGCGATGCGAGTTGATTGCGATGCGCGCCGGCGCGGGGTAGCTGTAGTGCGTGTGCGGAGTAGCGTGCTGGCACGGCGTGTATGTACGGCGATGCGTGTCAGGGTAGATTAGCTACAGTGCGTGTGCGGGCTTTCTTGTGCAGCGCGCGAGTGCCGGAGGAACCGCGATAGGGCGGTAGGCAAGCCTTGTGTGGCAGCATTACAGGCAACGCGACTTGATCAGAGATGTCCGCGAGATGTGTGCCAGCGCAGAGTAGTAGCCGGGAGAGACGGTTTACACCGCGAGCAGGGAGAGGTGCGAGGCTGGCGACGCGGGCTGATTGAGATGTGCGCAGGACGGCGTGTATGTACGGCGGTGCATGTCAGGGTGGATTAGTTACGGTGCGTGCGTGGTGTTTCTTGTGCAGTGCGAGTATGCTGGAGGAACCGCGATAGGGCGGTAGGGAAGTCTTTGGTGGCGTTGCCGACGACGTGGGCTAGTTGCTGTGAGAAGCCAGCCGACTGCACTGCGTGTCAGGGTGGATTAGCTACGGTGCGCGGGCTTTCTTGTGCAGCGCGCGACTGCCGAAGGAATCGTGATAGGGCGGCAGGGCAGTCTTTAGTGGCGTTGCTAGCTGACTACACTGCGTGCGGGGGCGGTGGAGCGGCAGGAAACTCTTGGCGCATTATCGGCGACGCAAGCTGATTGCGATATGCGCGCGAGCTGGTTACTAGGAAGCGAAACCGGCTGCAGCGCATGTGGGAGCACGTGTCGCCCCCCAAGTGGAAATGGCATTTGAGTTCAGCAACTGAGCGGCCTGCGGCGTGGGCTGAATGAGATGCGCGTGGGATGGCCAGCCGACTGTCTGCACCGCGTGCGACTGATACGGACTACTGCAACAGACAGCGGATTTATCCGTTGGGCGATGGCTGTCGGCATCCACCCACTACACAGGCTCCTCCGCTCCCGTCTGCACTCACTTCACGTCCCAAATCGGCTCTCGTGAAAATGTTTGGCTGCGGTCGGCGCCGACGGAGACGATGCCGATTTTTGTGCCGGTGAAGTTTTCGATGAATTCGATGTATTTTTTTGCGGCGGCTGGGAGGTCGGCATAGTCGGTAACGGCTTTGAGCGGCTGTTTCCAGCCGTTGAACCTTTGAAGGACGGGCTTGGCTCTGTTCAGAGCGGGAATGCTTGCCGGAAAATCGGTAACGGTTTTGCCGTCGATTTCGTAGGCTGTGCAGGCTTCGATACTTTCCATTGCGTCGTAAACGTCGAGATGGGTCAAAACGAGACTGTCGATTGAGTTGACGCGGCAGGCGTAGCGCAGCGCCACGAGGTCGAGGTAGCCGCAGCGCCGTGCGCGTCCCGTTGTAACGCCGAATTCGTTGCCGGTATTCCGCACATACTCGCACAATTCGCTTTCCGTTTCGGTATTGAACTCCGTCGGCATGGGACCGTTGCCCACGCGGGTTTCGTACGCTTTAAAAACGCCGTAAATCTTGTCGATTGCACGCGGGCCGATGCCGCCGCCGGTTGCAGCGCCTGCGGAACACGATGCGCCGGAGCTGACGAACGGATAAGTTCCGCTGTCAAGGTCGAGCAGCGCCCCCTGCGCTCCTTCAAAAAGCACGTTTTCGGTGCGGTTTTTCCACATTTCGGAAGCAATATCGACGCGCATGGCAAGCAGCCGGTCGATATACGGCACGAGAAAATTCCTGTCGGCTTCATCGAGCGTATTCATTTTGTCGTCCCAATCAAGGTCGGCAAGCCGAATGCCGTCACGCTCCGATTTTTGCGAATACGCAGTCCCGATTCCGCGCCCCGTCGTTCCAATCGGCTGACGGCGTTCGGAGTCGCGCTTTTTATCCATTTCGCGATAGCATGGCAGGACGATATGGGCACGGTCGGAAATAAAAACGCGTCCCTCCCAGCGGATGCCGTTTTCAGTCAGCATTTGCAGCTCGCTGAAGAGCGCATCGGGGGCAATGACCATGCCGGAGCCCAGATAAACCGTCTTATCAGGGTACAAAATCCCCGACGGCACCTGATGGAGCGCATATTTTTTACCGTCGACGACAATCGTGTGCCCCGCGTTCGCACCGCCGGCAAACCGGCACACATATTTCGCACCCTCCGCAAGATAATCGACAATCTTTCCCTTGCCCTCGTCTCCCCACTGCGCACCCATAACCACAACGTTCATACCGCCCCCTATCGCGTAATTTTCCGCTCCGCACGGAGTATAGTGCAAAGGCGGGCAAGATTCAACGAACGAGGGGGGCTAAGAACCTGTTTAAAGTCTAAGAAATAAGCTTATAATGCAAGTATGAGAAAGCAGTATCCCAGCGACATAACGCACGAACAATTCGGAGAAATCCGCCCGTTATTAGAAAGTGGACAGAAAAAGACCTCGCCGAGAACAGTGGATTTGTATGAAGTATTTTGCGCCGTACTGTACCTGCTCAAAAGCGGCTGTCAGCGGCGTATGTTGCCGGAAGTTTTTCCCAAATGGCATACCGTTTACTATTATTTTTGCCTATGGAATAAGGGACAGGGATAGGTAGCAGATCCTTTCACATCAATGCTTAAAAAAAATTAATTGGTGAGGCTCGTATAAAAAACAGGGGCGCAAGTCCTGCAAGAGCAGCTTGCTTATAGTCGATGCGCAGAGCGTTAAAAATACCGACAGCGCCGAGGGCAAAGGCTATGATGCTGGAAAGAAAATATCAGGGATAAAGCGGCACATTGCAGTCGATACGCAAGGCTGCCCGCATGCCCTCGCCGTGACGGCGGCCAATGTTACCGACAGAAAGGGAGCGTCGCTTGCTTTTGGGCAAAATAAAGATGAGTTGACGGAAGTGAAAAGCATTTTGTGTGACGGCGGCTATAGCGGAAAGCCGTTTGCCGATGATGTCAAGGCAGTTTTGGACGAAGAAGTAACGGTACAAGTAGTCAAGCGCAATGAATTACACACCTTCGAAGTAATTCCCAAACGCTGGATAGTGGAACGAAGCTGTGCCTGGCTTGAAAAGCAACGCAGACTGTGGAAAAACTGTGAGAGGAAGTATAATACTGCACTGCAATTTATGATTCTGACTTTTATATCGCTGCTACTTAGAAGAGCTTAAACAGCTTCTAAGGAAAGTAGCTATAGTGTATTGCACTCGACGATAGCTTGCTAGCTCTAGCGATAAGGGGGCCGGAAACAGCTTGCTGCATGTGGTGATAGATTGCTCCGCCGGTGGATTTCGCGTTCGCGATGAGGGCTTCACGCACGGCGAGGTGTTGCGGTATCCGGCAATAGTTTTTACGCCCGATGACAAGATTTACCTCCAGCAATAAGGATGCCGCCAGGAGATGGGGCTTGCGTCTGGTGACAAAGTTTGTGACCTTCGATACCTTGCTGCCGTCGGCGACAGATTGTTGCACACACTGGTAGATTTCTGCGCACAACGATGGTTTTACCTCTGACGATAATTGCTGTGTGCAGCACTGCGGTTTACATCTAGCAATCGGTTTTACGTACTGCGATGGATTTTCTGCATGACGCCAGGACTCGGTGTTCGATGGTAGGGGTGCCATGTACAACAATAGGACTTGCGTGCAGCAATAGAGCTTTGTACACAGAGACAGGTTGCCACATCCGGCAGCCGAGGAATATCGCACGGCAATGGATTACTGCATGCAGCGATGGGCCTTTTGCATCCGGCGACCAGATTTGTGTCCAGGGGCCGTTTTTTATATATGGTGACCGCTCTTGTGCACAACGATGGAGGATGCCCCGCCGGAGATAACTTACTGCACGCAGTGTCAGGTTTTCGTATGTAGCGAGTGGTTTTTCCCATGGTGATGGGTTCCGCCTCCAGCGATAGAGGTTTTGCGCTCTGCTACGGATTGCTGCGCTCGGCGATAGCTTGCTGCCTCCAGCTATAGAAGTTTCGCGTCTAATGGCAGGATTTGCCCCCGCTGATAACTTGCTGCACCCAGCAGCAGATTGCGGCATATGGTGAGCGGTTTTCCGCCCGACGCTAGAGCTTTGCGCTCAGCACGATAGGTTACTGCCTTCGCCAATAGATTTTTCAAACCGACGCTAGAATTTTCCATCAGATGCTAGTTTTTTGCGCAACGATAGGATTTGCCTCTGGTGATAGAGGTACGCACCAATAACGGATTTTTCCGTCCGATGGCTAGGCTTATTGCACGGCGACGGCTTACTCCGTCGTGCCGAATGCAATGCCGCTTTCCGGCATATTCCGGAGCGCAAATAGCCCTGCACAAATAAAAACCGGCGCAAGCCGCAAAAGCCTACGCCGGAATCATTTCATTATGCGTGCACGAATTACGCCGCCAGAGCCTGTTCTGCCTCATGCGCCGGCGGCTGCCCCGCCGCTTTCTATTTTCCGTATGTCGCGATGAATACGCCCGCCGCAATCGCCGTGCCGATAACGCCGGCAACGTTCGGGCCCATGGCGTTCATCAGCAGGAAGTTAAGCGGATCTTCTTCCGCGCCGACTTTATTTGAAACGCGCGCCGCCATCGGAACGGCCGAAACGCCCGCCGAACCGATCAGCGGATTAATCTTCTCTTTAAGGAAGAGATTCATCAGCTTCGCCATGAGGATGCCGCCGCCCGTTGCAACGCAGAACGCCGCCAAACCGAGCAGGATGATGCCCATCGAATTCGGATTGAGTATTTTTTCAGGCGTCATTTGCGAGCCGACTCCCAAAGACAGCAGAATCGAAACGATATTCATCAATTCGTTTTGCACGGTCTTTGAAAGCCGATCGACGCAGCCGACTTCCTTGATAAAGTTGCCGAACGCAAGCATTCCGATAAGCGGAGCCGCCGGCGGCAAAAACAAAATCGTAACAATCAGCAGCATCATCGGGAAAAGGATTTTTTCCGTTTTGGACACTTCGCGCAGCTGCGGCATACGAATAAGCCGTTCCTTGCGGTTGGTGAGCGCGCGCATAATCGGCGGCTGAATCATCGGGACGAGCGCCATATACGAATACGCCGCAACCGCGATAACCGCCATCATCTCCGGCGCAAGTTTTCCCGACACGTAAATCGAGGTCGGGCCGTCCGCGCCGCCGATAATCGCAATGGCGCAGGCGTGGAGCATCGTGTAGTCGATTCCCGGAATGTAATTCATCAATGCAACGCCGAACAGCGTGATAAATACGCCGAGCTGCGCCGCGCCGCCGAGCAGCGCCGTCTTCGGATTGGCAATCAGCGGGCCGAAGTCGGTCATTGCCCCGATTCCCATGAAGATGAGCATCGGGAAAAATTCATTGCCGACGCCGGCCGAATAGATGATGTGCAGCATTCCATGCGGGGCCTCTCCCATGCCGACGCCCGGAATATTAACGAGAATCGTTCCAAATCCGATCGGAATGAGCAAAAGCGGTTCAAATCCCCGCGCCGCGCCCAGATACACAATCAAAAAACCGATGGCAAGCATGACGAGCTTTTGCCAGCCGGGTACGATTATGCCCGCAAACGGATCGATTCGTTCGGCCGCTTCGCTTTCAGCCTTTTGCGCCTCCAGAGCGGCAACTTCTTCGACCGTTTCCGTGTGAATCATTTTGTAGATTCCGGTATTCCGCCCGATGTTCCGAATGAATTCGCTGACGGAAATGCGCGGAACATTTTCCGAACCTCTGATAACCGTTTCAGACGGGGAGCGGAAAGAACTTACGCCGTTCCCGTCCGAGTCCGCGAACACCGTGCTTCCGAACGAAAGCACGAACGCGAGCGCAATCATCGCAACGGAGACCGAGAATATTTTTTTTATGTTGTTATTCTGTGTCAAACT
Source organism: uncultured Treponema sp. (assembly GCA_963543045.1). Taxonomy (GTDB): domain Bacteria; phylum Spirochaetota; class Spirochaetia; order Treponematales; family Treponemataceae; genus Treponema_D. The sequence continues at coordinate 25,722 of CAUTZW010000011.1, read as the reverse complement.
GTTCATTGTCTTTCCTATTTTATTTCTGCAATAACCTGACCGTTCGAAATCTGCGTGCCGACAGGGACAACAAAGTGCACCGCTCCCGCCGTACCCGCTTTAATTTCAAGCTCCATTTTCATCGACTCGACAAAAATAATGGTCGAATCGGCTTGCACCACAGCGTCTTCGGCAACCGCATAGCGCAGCAGCGTACCGGCAACCGGCGCTTTTACCGGCGTTCCGCCCGCAGGAGCCGCAAATGCAGCCGGAGCGGAAGGAGCCGCCGGAGCTGCGGCAGGGGCAGGCGCCGCAACGCTTCCGCCGATTGAGCCGAGCTTCTGTCCCGATGTTACTTGCGATCCCGGCTGCACGCTGAATGTTACCGTACCGTCGGCAGGAGCTTTTACTTCAAGTTCCATCTTCATCGATTCAAGAATGAGAACCGTCTCGCCCTTTTTGACGGACGCTCCCGATTCGGCCGCATAGCGCAAGAGCGTTCCCGCAACCGGGGATGCGATGTCCGTGCCGCCGGAAACAACCGGAGCCGCAGATGCTGCCGGAGCCGAAGGAGCCGCTCCCGCCGCGCCGAAGTTGACGTCGTAGGCGGCGCCGTTGACCGTTACGCGCATCTTGTCGCCGGCCGGCCCCGACGTAACATTGTACGCCGTGCCGTTGACGGTAATCGTGTACGAGCCGCCCTTTCCGGCATTTGCCGAAGGGGATGCCGAAGGTTTTGCGCCGAATGCGCTTTGCGCGTCAACCGGTCCGTTCGAGCGGTTTTTAAAGAAGTTCGTTGCAACTTTCGGGAACATTGCGTAGGTGAGCGTGTCCTCAACGGACCCGTTTCCGCCGTTTTCCTTCGCTTCCTTAACCATTTTGTCCCATTCCGGCTCAATCTTATCGGCCGGGCGGCAGGTTACGACGGCTTCCATCTTATTCTGTGCGAGCGCTTTTTTAATCAGATCGGCATTCGCTTCCGCCGGAAGTTTTCCGTATTTTCCGACTATGAGATCGCGGAATTCCTGCGTGAGGTTGTTGTAGCGGCCGAACAGCACATTGAACACCGCCTGCGTACCGACGATCTGAGAAGTCGGCGTAACGAGCGGAACATATCCGGCATCCTTTTGGACAATCGGGATTTCCTTGAGCACGTCGTCCATTTTGTCCGAGGCGCCCTGCTGCTTCATCTGGCTTTCCAGATTTGAAAGCATTCCGCCCGGCACCTGCGACAAAAGGATGCGCGTGTCGGCGCCGAGGAATTTCGATTCGAGCGACGCATAGTGCGTGCGGACTTCGCGGAAATACGCCGCAATTTCCAGCAGCGCCTTAATGTCGAGTCCGGTATCGAACGGAGTGTTTTTGAGCATTTCGACAATCGTTTCGGTCGGACTGTGAGACGTGCCCATCGCCATTGCGGAAATTGCCGTGTCGAGCACATCCGCGCCCGCTTCCGCCGCTTTTAATTCCGTCGCAACGGAAAGCCCCGTCGTCGCGTGCGAGTGAATTTCAATCGGTAAATCGCACGCCGCTTTGATGGCCTTGACCAAATCGGCCGCCGCAAACGGCTTCAGCAGCCCCGACATATCCTTGATACAAATCGAATCCGCTCCGAATTCGGCGTATTTTTTGGCGAGTGCCGCATAAACTTCCTTCGTGTGATACGGGGTAACCGCGTAGGAAATCGCCATCTGAACGTGCTTGCCGGTTTTCTTCGCGGCCTTTGTTGCGCGCTCAAGGTTGCGCGGGTCGTTACAGGCGTCAAAGATGCGGAACACATCGATTCCGTTGGCCGCCGCCGTTTCAACGAACTTGTCTACAACGTCGTCAGCGTAATGGCGGTAGCCCAACAGATTCTGACCGCGCAAAAGCATCATAATGCGGTTATTCGGCAGCGCCGCATGCAGTTTACGCAGGCGCTCCCACGGATCCTCATTCAAAAAGCGGATGCAGCTATCGTAAGTCGCGCCGCCCCATCCTTCAACAGCCCAATAACCGATTTTGTCGATCATCGGGCAGGCCGGCAGCATATCCGCCGTCGTCATACGCGTAGCGTGAAGCGATTGAGACGCATCGCGCAAAATCAATTCCGAAATTCCAACCTTAGCCATATTTAACCTCTTTTCATTATCTTACCAAAGCATTGAACGCTGTGCGGCATCCGCTCCCCGTCTCCGAAACCGCCAGAGTCAAATCCGCTTGCCGGATTCATTTTGCAGGCGGCCATCCCAACCGGCATCGAAAATCGTCGCCAAAACGAAGGCGCGCCGGCGCATCTCATTGCGACTGTTTTTCGCAGACGGCGGCCGCAATCGCCGCAATCACCGCTCCCGTGTCGGCAGCCGGAGCTGCGGCGGGCGCCGTTTTTATCTTTACAGCCGGTTTTTCCGTCAAATCCTTATCAAGTTTGAACGCATGCACAAATCCGTGCAGCAAATTCATAAAAATGACAAGAATTATAATGAAAGAAAAAACGACAGCCATACCAAGCAGAGTTAAAAGCGCGCTCTGTCCCAGCATTTCAGGTATTGTCATAAGGCCTCCAATAGAGTGATACATGAATGTTTTCTATAGTATAGGGGAAGAGATGGATATTTTCAATGAGCAGGAATCGGCGGAGAGTGCCGCTGTGCCCTCCGATATCCCCCGCCAACTGCGGAACGCGGCGGAAAAGCTTGGTGCATCCGCTAGCTGCCTGACTCCGCCTTCCGCTGCAGCCACTTCCAGATTTCCGGATCTTCTTGACCGATCCGCCAGAACGCGACGGACTGCACGCCCGCTTTGCTGTATAGACGCAGCTTTGCGACGGTGGAATACGCATCCTCGAACCAGCCGATGAGATGGACTTTCATATCGATTTCGACCTTCGGAATGTCGTTGACGTATTCGACCGCGCCGGATTCGTATTGGCGCATGATGCGGTTCATGCCGGAAAAATACCATCCCTGCGCCGTCTTTTCGCTCGCCCAAGTGCGGCCGTAGAAGGGCAAACCCATGACCAGCTTTCGGGCGGGGATGACGGTTTGCGCATACGATACAATGCGTCCGCACCAGTCCACCGAAGCAATCGGCCCCGGACGGCTGGTAGACCAATGCTCGTCGTATGCCATGATGATAATGCGGTCGGCAATTCCGGAAAGCTTCCGGTACGGGAATGCGTCGTTTGCAACCGTTTTGAGGCGCGCCGGAACGCACACCGTAAACATTTTGCCGGCATTCTTGCAGAGTCGGGACAATTCGGTAAGGAACTCGATGAAATTGGCCGCATCCCGTGCGGGCACCAGCTCGTAATCCATCTGAACGCCGTCAAAGGCGCTCGCCGCATTCATAATCTGCGTAAGCATTTGCTGCCGCAGCCCGAATCGCGGATCGAGAACGAAATGAGTCAACGCGCGGCTATCACATACCAAAACCAAATGCACGCGCCCCGAAAAACCGTTCAGCTTTGCCCGCGCCGGAACCCCGCTCAGCTCGCCGTAACTGTTTACCTCAGCCGCAAAGTATCCCACATCGGTCAGCGGAGAATCAAAATCCAGCTCCCGCTCGCGGTTTTGCATTACCCAGCCCCAAATCTCCCCAAACGCGACCGGCTCCCCGTCCGGCGTCCTTTTGTTATAACCCGACGGAGCTTCCTCCGGCAGCACGGGAGCAGCCGGAGGCGGCGCATCCTTCCTTCCGGACGCATAAAACAGCGACGGCAGCAGCGCAAACGCCGCGGCCAGAGCCCGCCGAACAAGCGCCACGCGGCGGTTTTTCGTTTTCAGCATATCTCCTTCTCCTCTTTCATCCCCGACATATCGATTATCGGCTTTTTCATGACGGCAGATGAAAATGCAGGATGGTGGCGGTGCGTGCGGATGGCGGCGGGGTGTTTGCGCGATGCACTTTATTGCGGGCGGCGCAATCTATGCCGGGAGTGACTTTGGAGTGGGAAAGCACAACAGCCTTGCAGGCTGTAGGAAACATAGCAGAGAGCCAGCTGCTCGCTCATGCGGAGGCAACAAGTTTTGGCTTGTACGGAGGCCGCTGGTCGGGGCGCACGGCATGGCGGCGTGTGTCGCGCAGCACATTTTATTGCTGGCGGTGCAGTGGGGCGGGATTGAGGTGCAGCACGTGCTCCATTCTGAGGGCGGCAGGCGGCGTTGTTCCATTCTGGGGATGACTTTGGTCTGGGGGAGGCAAGGCAAAGTGTTGAGAGTGCACGGAGCCGCTAGTCGAGGCGAGGGGAACATTTTATTGCGGACGGCGGAGCGGGGCGGGCTTGGGGGACAGCTCGCAGTCCATGCTGAGGGCGACCTTGCACTGTAAGCGGACAGCAATCTTGCCGGTGATAGGAAGCTTGGCAGTTTGCCGGTTACTTGCTCATGCGGAGGGGCAAGCTTTGGCTTGCACTGAGGATGCCGGTCGGGGCGCACGGCATGGCGACGATGTGTTGCGTGGGCATTTTATTGCGGACGGCGTAGCGGGGTGGGATTGGGGTGCAGCTCGCAGGCCATGCTGGGGGGAGGGGGCTGTCGGCAGCAGCAAACATGCAGTTTTCTGCTTACCTGCCATGCGGAGCGGTCAAGTTTTAATTCGTACAGAAGCCGCCGGTCGTATCACGCGGTCACTTCCCCGCGGGCGACATAGCGGGGCAGTATTGTGTTGCAGCTCACACTTCATACTGCCAGCTGCCAGACTCATTGCTCCGTCCTCTACCGAATCCTCCCCACACAAAAGGCACGGAGAGCGTGCTCAGCTGCATGTCCCTGTGAGGCGTTTGCCGGTCGGAAAATGGAGCGCGGATGCCGCTGCGTTTTTCGCCGGAGAGGCTTGGGATTTTGAGTTTCATACACGGCGTGATGATGTTCTGGTTTGACGGATCGGGTATGGCGTTTTTATTTGCGTTGTAGATATGCCGCCAGAGACGCTGATTGTTATAGACATACGGAAGACCTGCAATGTTCCAGTAGCAATCGCTGTATTTTATCCACGGGCGGACGATGAAATATTCCAGCAGCGCACCTGCGCCGGGCGCGGCAGAGGCAGCGTCAAGCGCTTCGATTACGCGTGCGGCGTGGCCATTTGCGGGAAGCACTCTTCAGCGACGTAAGCACTTTCCGCCTGTGCGGAGGCCTCCGTTACCGCCGTAAAAGCCTCCGCCGCAGACTGCGCGAGCCCCCTCCCGTTCCGTCTGCGCGAGCTTCGCTTTCGCCGATTTTTGCGAATAGTCGACGGACGCATCTTCTCCGGCATCCAGCGCAATCTGCGCCGCTTTGGAGTATTCACCCGCCAATTTCTGATATGTGTTATTCGCGTAGTTTGCCGCAAAAAGAGAGGCGGACAAACCGAACGCGTTGGCAAAACATATTCTTTTCATTGATCGGCTTCCGCATCGGCAATATGCTCCGGCAGGGCTGCTTCCTGCTCTGCCGGAGCGGCATAGTGATCGTCCGGAAGCAATTTGGCTTTCTCCGCTTCGATGCCCTTGATGTTGCCGCCGGTCAGCGGAGCCTTGCCGTCCGTCGCCAGCGCATACTCGTTGCTGGCTGCAACCTGCCGCTGCGCATCCTCCATCGCTTTCCGCGCCGCCGCCTGCTTTTCCGCAACCGGAGCGTACAAATCGGTAAAGCTCTGTTTAGACGAACGATAATGGTAGAAAGCCGATTCGGGATTCTGCTGAGCGTAGCTTGCAGCACCCGTGTGGAATTATTCTTCCGCCGCCTGTTCAACGGGAGCTGAGGCATCCGGCTCCGGACTGGAGCGCACCCGACGGTTATTTTCTCCACGAAGCCGCAAATCCTTAAGCACTTTCTTAAATTCCGCCTATCATCTACAATGTCTGCACACGGCGACGCTTCCCATCCTTTATGCAGACAGGAAATCGAAACATGCCGAAGACGAATTTTAATGGAGGAAAATATGGCGGACGACTTTTCATTTGAAATTATCGAATCGTTGGGAACACTTTCAGAAAATAAAAGCGGCTGGACGCTTGAGCTGAACAAAGTTTCGTGGAGCGGCCGACCGGCAAAGTTCGACATACGCAGCTGGGCGCCCGATCATCAAAAAATGGGAAAAGGCGTTACCCTTACAGAAGAAGAATTGAAAGCCCTCGCCGAAATCATCGCAAAACTCAATCCTGTATAAGGTGCAGGCTGCTGTTATTTGTCGTGAGAGAAATACTGGTCTTGCAGCCTGCCCGAGTTTGCCGGAGGCAAACTCGTTGTTCTTCTGCCTCACACTTTAAACTTCCGTACCTCCCCGGCCAGCCCCTCAATGCTATCTTTATTCTTCTGCGCGAGGTCATTCACTTCCTGCACCGCATTGTTGATTTGCGTCACTCCCGCGCTCATCTCATTCATTGAATCTTTGATCTCCGCCGTGAGGCGGTCGAGTTTCTGCATTTCTTGGGCGACACCTTTGCCGCTGGGGAGCATTTCTTCGGAGCCGTCTTTGACTTCGGCGGTGACGGAGCTGATGGTTTTGATGGCGGCGAGCACTTCGCGGCTGCCGTTTTCCTGCTCCTTCATCGCGGAGGTCAATTCTGCGCTCATGCCGCGGAGCTTCTCCGACAGCTGGAAGATGGCGTTGAACTTTTCTTCGACGGTTTTGGAGGAGGCGGAAAGGCCTGCGATTTCGTCGCTCAATTTCTTCAACGTGTCGGTGATGGCCTTGCCCTATGAGGACGCCTCCTCTGCTTTAGTCCCGGAACTCTGCTATCCATTTCACTATGTATGAATTCCCATGTTTCTTTTTTTATTGTTAAAATTTTCAGCACATGTGCCATTATTCAAGATGTCTATATCCCGGATTTTGCTGCGAGAACCATGCTTTTTATTCACCGTCCCGATTTTCAAAAATTGAATAATCATCTTTGTAAAGCTGGTCCTTTCGTATTTTTGACCCAAAAGGAATTTCAAGCAATTTTGCCAATGCTTTGAGCTCACTCATATACAATATTTATTTTCAAATTCTTTTATTGTCATATAGTCTTTTGCTTGTGTTGGGTATCCAGGCCAAGATTACGTTTGATTCGATCAATACCCATTTCAGTTGTATGAATCTTTTCTGAATTTTTACACAAAATTTCCGAATTATTTTCCATAATAATTTTATATCTTCATATTATTTTACTTTTGCGTGCTATAGCACGACAACCTAACAATTTAGCTAAACCGCAACAGGCTTAATCCGTTTGTCGGCTTTGAAAACTGTGTTAGACGATTTCTACTACTTTTTCATTATGTATATCATAAATTATATATGAATCGCAGAACTGTTTCATAAACATTTTTGTCTTAGCATTATTATGAATTGAATAACCAATATATTTAAAATTTGAATTACATAAGTGCTGAGTTTGAAAAATCAATCCTTGTAGTTCACTATAATCTCGTAAAATTCCATTTGCTTGTAATTTTTTTTCTTCCCATAATGGTTCAGAAATTGAACGCCATTCATAATATGAGCTTTCTAATAGTTTCAACTTTTCATTTTTTTTACCAAAACAAGTAATCCATAATTGATTTGATAAAAAAGAATTTTTTTTGTTCGTTCATCAATTTGACTAAATACTGGCTTAAAAAAACAATCTTCTGTACATATTGCACCTAGAAGCCTTAAATCTATTAATAAAAATGAATTATTATTTTTTTGTGATTTATCATATTCGATTTGTCCAGATTTCAGCTGATTATTTATTCTTTGAATTAACAATGTAGCAGCCTCATAATTATAAGTTCCATATTCTGAATCATATGGATTTGTAGAATATGATGTCATAATTATAGAGCAACCATTTTTCTTTTGCTCTTCAGCATCTATTTTAGCAGTAAAAGAATTTTCTGTCATTTTTAAATAATTTTTTACATGATTCACAAAAGTCTCTGTCTTCAACTCTAGATAAAATTCTCTATTATATATATATATATATATAATAATCAGGAGTTTGTTTTCCTTTTCTTTCTTTTATTCTTTTTACATTTAATCCTTTTCGAGTTAAAAACCATATATTATGAATTTCATTAAATGTTGAAAAAAGATTTAATTTATTTTCTTCAAATGATAATTTAAAAGGTTCTTTTATATACTCTCGTAATTTTTCTAATTCTTTTTTTATTTTATCCTCATTAGAATTTTCTATTTCTTCAATAATACTAAAATCAATTCGTGAAAGAAATGGCTCATCTTGATATTCTGAAAGTTCATCATGATATCTTTTAATCAAAGAACTTACTTTTTCTTTTTTTGTTAATTTATTAAAAAAGTACATATTTTCCCTCTGTTATATATAAATCCAGTGTCTTGCACTTTGCGTCTAGTACCTGTTAGCCTGATATTGTGGCTTTGCCACAATATCAGGCTAACAGGTAATTTTTCACAAAAAAATTGTTGTGTAAGCATTAATTTAATATTTTTTTAACTTGAATCAAATAAATCATTCTTATTTTCTTTAATTAATTCCCCAATATCATCCAAAACCAAATGAAAGAAACCCTCCGTTATTGCATTTTGCTTACAATTCTAGAAAATAACGCATAATGCAATTTTATTATCTCCAAATTCGTTTAATTTTGGAAAATAATAAATTGTTATCAAAATAGGAAATATCATTAGCTACAGTTTCGTAAACCAATTGATGGTTACCCCTCTTTGATTTTTAATTTCCAATCATAGCCCATTTTATGCCCCGCCCTTATTATTCTTCAACAAAAAAATCTGTATCAATTCTACAAATTTTTATCGTATCTTTTACTGTTACTCCAGCTTCATATTCTATCATTAAATCTGTAAGTTTTTGACCATCAATTAAAATGACAGTTGCATTACTTGTATTATTTGCATAATTTATTGCTTCTTGTGTAAAGAATGCAGTTGTAATAAAAATTCCTTTTTTAGCTCGTTGACCATCTAAAGCACCAACAAATTTCTGAATTTCCGGTCTGCCGATCTTAGATTCCTTCTTCCATCGTTTTGCTTGAACATATATTTTATCCAATCCAAGCTTATCTTCTTTTATAATTCCATCAATACCATCATCACTTGATTTTGAAGTAACTTCTCCATTATTAAAATCTGAATCTCCATATCCCATTTTTATTAATAAATCTACTACGATTTCTTCAAATTTATACGGTGAAGCATTTTCTATATTTTGGAGTAAAATTTTTGATAATTCTTGATTAATCCTTTTATGTCCTTCTTCTATTAATTCGTCTGGAGTTTTATCTTCTGATATTTCTAATTCCTTTTCTTCATTCTTTGAAGTTTTTCCTCTTTCAAATAAATTCTTATCTGGATTTAATTCTTTTAAAAATTTTATTGTTATTCTTTCAGGAGGATTTTTTAATATTTCTTTACCTAATCCTGAAATTTTATATTTTCCTCGTTCTGGACTTTCAATTAATCCGCCTGTTCTTAAATATGAAATTGCCCATGCAATTCTATTGTAATAAAGTAATTGTTTACCGTTTGGGGTTTTTTCTAATTTTTCTTCATCTGTAATTTTAAAATATGAAACAGTCATATCTCTGAGTGAAGTTGAATCATATATTTTTTCATCACTCATCTGTTTTAAGAGTGGAAGCATTGCTGTTTGAAAATCAGGTATCATTTATTTTCTCCATTTTTTATTACACAAGCGATCCAGTGCAGACATCCATCTAACTCCTTTCGAGTGTCCTCACTATACCATAAAAACCGATAATTTGTACCCAAAGATGACTAAAAATAAAAAATTACATTCTGTCTATAGGGGTTAGTGCACCAAATCCGCCGCAGTTTAGAACACAGGCGTGAACTATAGTTTTGTAGGTGCCAAATCGCATATGCTGCGACAAGCATAAATATGGACGTAAGAGAGGGTACATGCTGTCGATAACATAAATTTTAGCCAACGGCTTTAACTTAAATGGTTTTTCGGTGTAAAACACTTAAAAAGGCTATTACCGTAAAGGCCTAAAAGCCGTGCCATAAGGCAACGCCCTAAGGCACGGTCCCGCCGTTTGACGGTCACCTCTTCATTATAATGCAGGAGTGACCGTCAAGGTAATAACGGTCTGACCGTCCGCATAATGCCGGGGAGTTCGACCACGAAAGATTGTCAGACCGACTGCAGAGCCATGCCCCATTACACATTACCAATTACAAACTGATTATCAGGCTCATGGAGCCCTCCCCGTTTTTACCAGTATATTATTAAAAGCGTGGTTGACGTCAAGCAGAGGGATTTGCAATCCACGGAATAATCGGAGAAATTAATGATTATAAACGAGAGCAGACAGAAGAGACAACTCAAGTAACTTTTGTAACAAAACAAATGTTGAGGAGAAGAGAGGGGTAGGTTTCTTGTTCTATTTTTGTTTCAAGTTCAGATTTTCTCTTATATTCAAGCGATTTTGCAGGATTAAAAAAATAGAGAATGATAAAAATTGCTGCGACACTATATGCTGTAATTTTTATTCTTCTCATTTTCAGTTTTACTTCAATTAATGATTTTCCTAATCCTGACAATAATGCTGTTCCTATTGCAATTAGAACTCGAATTATAAAATATTCCATACTAGTATTAATCTTTATTATAAAAATAAGTAATAATGATAAAATATAATTCCTAAAGCAATAGATAAAAAATATATATGTTTTGTTTGTAAAGAAAGCTTTTTCATAAAACCTTTTATGGGAATATTCCTTTTATTAAACTCAGCTTTAAATAATTTTGCATCTTTATTTCTATATTTTGAAAAGACGGATTCAGAAGTACTTAGAAAATTAGATGGAAAAGAAAATGAAATACCTGGATAACGACTAGCGCCAAATATAAGTTCAGAATATGTTTTTGTAAATTCAAATACATTTTCTATACTATGAAGAATATCGTGAATTTGTTCGTTATTTTATTCTTTTTGAGATTCCTGATAAATATATTCTTCGAATTTTGTATAAAAATGGCTAGCATTCTGTAATAACGTATTGTATTCATCAATATTCATGTTATTTTGCATAATTTTAAGTTGATTATCTAATTTTTCTTTTGAGTTCAAAACCTCTTGCATTGTAACCTCGTTTTGACTTTTTCAATTTTGCAAGTATTTGTTGTGCCAAATTTATGGAAGCCGTCATATCCAAGCTCTCTGTGCAATATATTGGCTTATTAAGTTGCGTATTCAAAATACACGATAAATCGCTATCATCAACTTCTTTTGTTTCCGATAGTTTTAAGAATTCATCTACAACAGACTGCAATTCTTGATCTGAAGGACGATCTACCAAATCAAATTTTAATTTAATAAGTCTTAATAACTCCTTTGTTATATATTCTGCAACAACTAATGTTGTTTTAAAAACCGCAATGTAGCTCGGCTGCGTTGCGGTTTTTAAAACTGTGTTATGCTATCTTATTGCTTCAAATTCGGAAATACGTTTTGCAGCAGTATGTAATGTTTCGGATTCTTTTTGATTTTCTACTGTTTTCTTTTCTATTCTCCATTTATTATATAAATCAACACATGATTGATAAAGTTTAACATCATTTTCTTGTAAAATTATTGGAAAAATAGCTTCAAAGATATTTAAATATTTATCCAAAATAATTTTTTTTGCTAACTCTATATCTGCTGCACCAAATTGAAAATTTGATGATAATATTTGTATATTTATAAGTAATGCCTTTGCTATTTTTTCATAATCCTCTTTTTTTGATAAATTTAAATAATAATTTTTCGCACTTTTCTTTATATCTTCATCATCTAACTTTACTAAAGTTATTTTCTCATCAAAAAAGAAAAGTTCATTTTCAATATTTTTTAATTTTTCATACATTGGAAGTATTTCTATATAGAAGTTCTTTAATTGATCACCTGTTATTAAATTTATTTCTCTTGAATATTTTATTTTCATATCTTTTTTTGATAAAAGATATGAAAATAAAGAAATAAATATGCTTCCACCAACAACAATACCCGCAATATAATAAAACACTTCTAATATGTATTTTATATTAAAAAGCCAAATAATTGTATCGAATTTCATTTTGACTCCAACCAGTTTTCAAGTTGATTGACAGTCTGGAATTCTAATATATCTATAAACTCATTCCATAAAGGATCTAAATCCTCCTGTTCGCATCCAACTTTAACATAATGTTCTTTTCCATTTTCTGAAATTTTTAACAACCATTCTTCTTTCTGTTTTTTTATTGAAAGAGTAAACAAAAATTGCTTCTTAGGCCATGTATGTGTATTTTTTTCAATAAGTAATAAAAGTCCCACATTTGCCCATCCGCGTTCAACAAATTCAACACATGCAGGAGGAGTATACCGTGTTGTACGTAATTTTTCATTATCTGTTTCTTTTAAAGGTATTAACAATAAATACTTCTTTTTTTCTTCAGTATTTATTTCTAATTTATCCAAAAAATACTTATGAACAAAAGCTGCAATTCCTCCAACTTCGAATTTATAGTCCAACCATTTTCTTCTTCCCTCATCCCATAATTGTACTAATTCTGTATAATTCATTTTTTTTCTCCCTATTTAACCACGCTATAGACGTGAGAATCTCCTTCCTCTCTATACCATAAACCCCGCTACTTTTCAATCTAAACTGTCACGGATCAAAAAACAACGTCTTTCTAGCATAATATTTATCGGAATAAATCGGCAACAGGCAGATTAGGTCTATCTTCGCTAAATTGGACAAAGAAAAATCTCATCCTATCTATAGGGTTTGGCATACCAAGAACCCGCCGCAGTTTAGAACACAGGCGTGAACTATAGTTTTGTAGGTTCCAAATCGCCTGTGCTACGGCAAGCATAAATATGGACGTGAGAGGTTACATACTGTCGGCTGCATCAATTTTTACCAATAGCTTTAGTTCAAACAGTTTTTGGTGCAAAAATCGTCTTTTTATCGTACCGACCGGTATCAATTTGACTCCGCACGCTCATAACCTCCGCCCCGATTTTCATCACTTTACCGCAACTCCGTTCTTTTTAAGCCATGAGGTAACGTCTTTAGCGAGCGAACTGCCGCCCGAATAATGGACGGAAAGGCCTTCGCCGAGCGTTGCGTTCGGGGCGAGTTTTGCGATTGCTGTAAGGCTTTGCCCGAAACGGCCGCCGCCGTGAGAGCAAAACGGCAGTATCCGTTTTCCGGAAAAGTCGTAGGTGTCCAGCAAGGTGGCAATCGGCATAGGAATGGATGCCCACCAATTCGGGTAACCGAGGATGACGGTATCATAGCGGTCAAAGCCGACTACCTTTGTTTTAAGTGCAGGACGCGCCTGTTTGTGCTGATCCCGCTGTGCTTCGTTTAAGACGGTGTTGTAATTCGTTGAATAGGGCGTGACGAGCTCAAGCTCTATCATATCGAAGCCCGTTTGCTTTTGAATTTCCCGTGCAACGCCGCGTGTATTGCCGCTCCACGAAAAAAACACGATGAGCGTCTTTTTCTCCGCAGCGGCGGGCGCCTTTTGAGCGGCGGGGGGCTTTCCGGCTGATGTTCCGGCAGAAGCTGATGCACCGGCGGACGCGGGGAAGTCCGTACCGGCGGCTTTCTTTTGTCGTTACCGTATCTTTTATGCGGTCGTCGGCATTTGTAACGAGCCTGATGCCGACATTGTACAGGCGGCTCGTTTGAGGAGCTGCCGCCCTGTATGCGCTGCGTAAGTTTTTACCGAAGTCGTTCCAGCCGCCCCCGCGGTTTACGCGCCGTGTTCCGCTTGCCGCACCGGCAGGATTGGTTTGAGAAGCCGTGCCGTATGCGCCGTAGTAATCGAAACACCATTCGCCGACATTACCGTACATATCGTATAAGCCGTTCGGGTTCGGTGCAAAACTGCCGACGTTTAAGGTTGTTGCACGATACACGCCGGGGCGGGTTTCGAGCGCTTCGTCATGAAAGTAATTTTGCTCGATTTGGTAGGGATAGTGTCCGTAAAAGTTGACGCTGTCCGCACCGGGCGTTTTTTTGTGTAAAACGGCGTCGCCGTTCCCGCTCGGCAGGCGTATTCCCATTCGGCTTCGGTCGGGAGCCGATAGCCGTTTGCGGCGCGGTTCCATGAAACGGTCTTTTTATCTGCACTGACCGTGTATGCGGGAGTCCTTCCTTCACGCTTACTCAGCGCATTGCAAAACTCGACCGCTTCAAGCCATGTTACGTTTTCCACCGGCAGCTTATCGCCTGAAAAATGCGAGGGATTGGCGCCGGTAACTTCACGGAACTGTCGCCAGTCTTCGCTTGCAGGGCTTCCCATCGTAAAGGTGCCGCCTTTTATCAAAACGAAATCCGCATTCGGGGCAGGATTATGTGCCGAATACGCCGCCGACAATGCAGCGAGCGCCGCCAACAGTAAAAACAAAACCTTTTTCATATTCATTATCCTGCATCCTTTCATTCTCGCATCCTGCCTTTTACTAAGCCTCCATCCCTCCCTTTCCCCCCTGTCTCATCATCCGCATACTACTTCACCGCTCGTGTTGCAATGAATGACGGGATATGCAATTCGTGCAGACGTCCTTCGCCGTTTGTGTCTTCATAGATGTCGGTGAGCGTAAAACCTACACGCAGCTGCCCGCCGATTTGTTCGGTCAATGAGTGCGAAAATTGCCAGCCTGAGTCCGACTCTTCAAGTTGCTTGCGGTGCGCTTCGTACAGCAGCGGATTAAACGGCAGCGTATTGATAATCTTCTCTTCTTTTTGATCGACAATATAGTTGGTGCCGATATCCAGCCCGCACAGTAACACGCCGCCTTTTTTAAGTATGCGGAAACATTCGACAAACACCGGCTCAACTTTTTCAATATAACAGTTGCTCACCGGATGAAAAATAAGATCGAAAGAGTCATCGGCAAAGGGCAGCGGTTTTGACATATCCGCACGCACAATACTGATTCGATACCCTTCGCGTTCGGCAACAGTCCGCTCCGATTCAAGCTGTTTTTCCGAATAATCCAGAATAGTACATTCCGCCCCGGCTGCGGTAAAAATAGGCATTTGCTGACCGCCTCCCGAAGCAAGTCCCAAAATCTTTTTCCCTTTCAAGCTGCCGAACCATTCGTGCGGCACCGGTTTTGTCGGCGTTAAAAGCACAGACCATTGCCCGTTCTGCGCCTTGAGGTAGGTTTGATGATCGACGGGTTTTCCCCATTCCCAACCTTCTGCAACCCAGCGGTCAATGACCGCCGCATTTGCATCTTGATATGAATTCATAAAATCTTCCTCCTTATGTATGTATTCTTGTTCCAAGTTTTTTTCCAATCTCCATTGCGGTGGCGCTCCGTCATCGCCCCAATACTCATCCATCGAAACAATTTTACCGTCTTTTATTTTTATAAACGACACTACGTGAAAAGCAGCGGTTTTATCGGCGCTGTATACGTTGACGGCAGTAATAATTAAATCGCCGATTTGTTCTATCCGTTCAATCGTACCGTCCCATGTTCCCGGATATTCGCAATTTGCCCGTATGTATTCTTCTACGGTGAAATGTTCATTAGTGCAGTGCCAGCTGATATAGGCTGAGTCAGCAAAAAATGAGCGCAAGCGTTCGGGATTCTGTTTTAATACTGCGTTCCAAACATCTTGTATGTTCATACATGGCCTCAAAGTAAATCAGACTTATTTTCAAAAAACTCCAGCCAATGCCCTGTGGAGGTAAGGTATTTGTTCTACCGTCAGAGAGAGGGAAGCAGTTTCTGAAGCGTTGCAGGAAGAGCCGGTTATAGCAAGCCCCTTCGCTACGGTTCTTTAGGACAGAGCTTTTTGATGTTGTTTTCGCTGCGTCCCATGCCGCAACATCAATCGTTGTACCTTCGTGTACAACGATTGACTACAAGGTTGTGGTACGCAAAATTGGATACATAAAAGCTATGCTATTTGTACGGCGCTTATGTAACGCTCTTTGTTTTTATAAAAAAACTGTTACTCTGTCGTATGATGCAAGCTCACATTGGCACAGACGCGGCGGTATTCAAAGTGTATATCGGAACAATCATTGCATGGTGCAAGCGCTACAAGACGACTGGCAACATAGAAAGAAAAATCCGGAGGCCGATCAATAATAAGATCATCCCGGAAAAGCTCGTCGAATATGCCGAATCGCATCCCGCCGCCTACCTCAAAGAAATTCCGGAAGTATTCGGCTGCTGAAACGACTACGCAAACTCGGTATTACGCGAAAAAGGAGTGCGTTTTACAAAAACCAAGAGCCACAAAAACGACCGGCGTATCTGGAGGAAATTAAAGACATTTTTGAAGAAAAACTCATATATTTCGATGAAACCGGCATCGAAACCCGGATGTATCGCCAATAAGCCCGAACTCTTCGAGGCCAACGCGTCAATATGCACATCAGTGGTAAACGACACACGCGTATAGGCCTCTCGCAGATCAATGCAAAGGTGAATTGATTAGTCCATTTACCTAAGGCGGAATGGTGAAGTCGCCCCTATTCGAACAATGGTTTAAGGATGAGGTGTTCAAAGCCTTACCGAAAGGCCGCGTTATCATGGACACGCATCTTTCCATAAAAAGGAGTCTTGGGAGGAATTGTGAAAAAGCAGTCACAGACATTGATTTTTCTGCCACCGTATTCGCCGAAACACAATTCCATTGAGCATGGATGGAGTGCCTTGAAGCAGAATATTGCAAGTAAAGTGCACCGATACCGTTCGGTCGAGGAGACGCTTGATGCGATTTTATAAAGAAAATAGCTATATCGTTCGTACCGCAAATGAGAGTGTCGTGGCGGCCGGAAGGTTCTCGCACCGCGCACGCGAGCCGCCAGTCGAGCTTGTGCGCCCTCCCTGCCGCGCTGAAATGTTTTGCTTGCCGCGGATTATCGCTCGTCCCGCAGATAAAAGTTTCGCAGTAGCCGGAAGGTGCACGCACCGCGCACGCACTCCGCCGATCGGACTCATGCATCTTCCTGCCGCGCCGAAATGTTTTTGCTTGCGGCGGATTATCATTCGTCCCGCAGATAAAAGTGTCGCGGCGGTCGGAAGGATCACGCATCGCGCGCACGTAAGCGGCTGGTCAATCTCGTACCCTTCCTCCACGCCGAAATGTTTTTACTTACGGCGGATTATCATTCGTCCCGCAGATAAGAGTGTCGCAGTTGCTGGAAGGTTCTCGCATCGCGCACGCAAGCCGCCGATCGGACTCATGTATCTCCCTGCCGCGCCGAAATGTTTTTGCTTGCGGCGGATTATCGTTCGTCCGCAGATGAGAGTGTCGCGGCGGCTGGAAGGTTCTCGCATCGCGCACGCAAGCCGCCGATCGGACTCATGCATCTCTCTGCCGCGCCGGAATGTTTTTGCTTTCGGCGGATTATCGCTCGTCCCGCAGATAAAAGTTTCGCAGTAGCCGGAAGGTGCACGCACCGCGCACGCAAGCCGCCGATCGGACTCATGCACCTCCCTCTGCGCCGGAGTGATTTTGCTTGCGGCGGTTTACCGTTCGTCCCACAGATAAAAGCGTCGCGCTGCCGGAAGGTTTCACGCCTCGCGCACGCAAGCCGCTGGCCAATCTCGTGCACTGCCTCCTTCCGCGCCGGAGAGATTTTGCTTGCGGCGGATTATCGTTCGTCCCGCAGATAAAAGCGTCGCGGCGGCCGGAAGGTTCACGCCTCACGCACTCACGCGACCGGCCGGCCTCATGCGTCTCTCCGCTGCGCCGAAATGTTTTTGCCTGCAGCGGATTATCATTCGTCCCGCAGATAAAAGCGTCGCGGCGACCGGAAGGTGCACGCGTCGCGCACGCACGCGGCTGGCCAATCTCGTGCACTGCCTCCTTCCGATCCGAAATGTTTTGCTTGCAGCGGATTATCATTCGTCCCACAGATAAAAGCGTCGCGCTGCCGGAAGGTTCACGCCTCGCGCACGCAAGCCGCTAGCCAATCTCGTGCACTGCCTCCTTCCGATCCGAAATGTTTTGCTTGCAGCGGATTATCGTTCGTCCCGCAGATAAAAGCGTCGCAGTAGCCAGAAGGTCTCGCACCGCGCACGCGGCTGGTCAATCTCGTATCCTGCCTCCGCGCCGAAGTGATTTTGCTTGCGGCGGATTATCGTTCGTCCGCAGATAAAAGCGGCGCAGCGGCCGGAAAGTGCACGCATACAAGCCGCCGGTCGGACTCATGCACCTCCCTGCCGTGCCGAAATGTTTTGCATGCGACGGATTATCGTTTGGCCCGCAGACAAGAGCGTCGCAGTTGCCGGAAAGTGCACGTACCACGCACGCAAGCAACAAGACAATCTCGTGCTCTGCCCTCTGCCGCGCCGGAGTGATTTTGCTTGCAGCGGATTATCGTTCATCCCGTAGATAAGAGCGTCGCAGTTGCCGGAAAGTGTACGCATCGCACACGCACGCGGCTGGTCAATCTCGTGCACTGCCGACCGCTGCGCCGAAATGTTTTACTTGCGGCGGATTATCGTTCGTCCGCAGATAAAAGCGTCGCGGCGGACGGAAGGTTCACGTACCGCGCACGCAAGCGACCGGCCGAACTTGTGCCGCCCGCCCTGCCGTGCCGGAGCGATTTTTCTTGCGGCGGATTACCATTCGTCCAGCAGATAAAAGTTTCGCGGCGGCCGGAAAGTGCACGCATCGCGCACGGCCAATCTCGTGCCCTCCCTCCGCGCCGAAATGTTTTTGCTTGCGGCGGACTATCGATCGTCCCGCAGCTGAGAGCGTCGCAGATGCCCGAAGGTTCACGTACCGCGCACGCAAGCGGCTGGCCAATCTCATGCGCCCTCCCTGCCGTGCCGAAATGTTTTTGCGTGCAGCGGATTATCGCTCGTCCGCAGATGAGAGCGTCGCAGTTGCCGGAATGTTCACGCATCGCGCACGCAAGCGGCTGGCCAATATCGTCCCCTTCCTCCGCGCCGAAATGTTTTTGCTTTCGGCGGATTATCATTCGTACCGCAGATAAAAGCGTCGCGGCGGCCGGAAAATGCACGCATCACGCATGCAATCGGCTGGCCAATCTCGTGCACTGCCTCCTCCCGTTCGCCGGAGCAATTTTGCTTGCAGCAGATTATCGTTCGTCCCGCAGATAAGAGCCTTGCGGCGGCCGGAAGGTTCGCACCTCACGCACGCACGCCGCCGGTCGGACTTGTGCGCCTCCCTGCCGCGCCGAAATGTTTTGCTTGTGGAGGATTATCGTTCGCCCGCAGATAGGAGCGTCGCAGTTGCCGGAAGGTTCGCGCCTCGCGCACGCACGCGGCTGGTCAATCTCGTACCCTGCCTCCGCGCCGAAATGTTTTTACTTACGGCGGATTATCATTCGTCCCGCAGATAAAAGCGTCGCAGTAGCTGGAATATTCACGCACCGCGCACGCAGGCGGCTGGTCAATCTTGTGCACTGCCGGCCGCGTCCTCCTAAAAGATTGAAAAAATGCCGCTGAATGAGTATATTCTTCATGGCCGCACGGTAAACGTCGGCGCTGTCGGAAAGCGCATCGCAATCCTTCAGACCGCGTTCGGTCTTATCCAAAAAGTGCTTATTGCCGTCCGCAGCGGGACGCTTTGACGCTCTTTTCTTAATTTATAAGACATTCCGGATATCAGGCTCCATTAAATCGGCGGCGGCCTTAATTTGATTTTCATAAGGTGAATGATATGAAGCAGAATGACATTTCCTGCTTGGAAATACTCCCGGTTAGAATCGGAATCGATGTCGGTTCCACCACCGTAAAAATTGCCGTCCTTGATGACAACGACGCCGTCATGTATGCGGATTACCAACGCCACCGCGCCGACATTAGAAATACCATCATCAGCGTTACGAACAAGGCGCTTGACGCGCTGGAAAAAAGCGTTCCTGCCGGAGCGGAACAGACGATTTCCGTTAAGGTTACCGGCTCGGGCGGGCTTTCGGTGTCGCAATGGCTCGGCATTCCGTTCATTCAGGAAGTGATTGCGGCCACAACCGCCGTCAAAAAGCTCATCCCGCAAACCGATGTGGTCATTGAGCTCGGCGGAGAGGACGCAAAGATTACCTATTTTGAAGGCGGCATCGAACAGCGCATGAACGGAACGTGCGCGGGCGGAACGGGCGCGTTCATCGACCAGATGGCGGCGTTGCTTGAAACCGATGCCGCAGGTCTGAACCGGCTTGCTTCCGATGCGACGACGATTTATCCGATTGCGGCGCGCTGCGGAGTGTTCGCGAAGACCGATGTGCAGCCGCTCATCAATGAGGGCGCACGGCGGGAAGATATTGCCGCGTCAATCTTTCAGGCGGTGGTGAATCAGACGATTTCCGGTCTTGCGTGCGGAAAGCCGATCCGCGGGAACGTCGCTTTTTTGGGCGGCCCGCTGCATTTTCTCGATCAGTTGCGCCGCCGCTTTATCTTAACGCTCAAGCTGACGGACGAAGAAACGATTACGCCGGAGGATTCTCAGCTTTTCGTTGCCGAAGGTTCGGCATTTTCCGCCGAGCGGTCGTACTCCTCTGCCGAAGCCGAAAAAAAAGGCGCCTTCCCGACAATCGCCTCGTTCCGCAGGAATCTGACGAATCTTGTGGGCGCCGAATTATCGGAAGTGCAGCGGCTTTCGCCGCTTTTTGATGCGGAGGACGAGCTTGCATCGTTCCGTAAGCGTCATGCCTCCGAAAAGGCGGCGCGCGCTCCGCTTGAGGCGGCTCACGGCCCCGTCTTTCTCGGTTTGGATTCCGGATCGACGACGACTAAAGCCGTTCTCATCGATCAAAAAGGGCGCATCATCTGGGATTTTTACGCATCCAATCAAGGCAATCCCGTTGAGCTTGCCGTCAAAGTGCTTAAAGACCTCTACAAGCTGCTGCCGAAAGGCGTATACATTGCGCGTTCGGTGTCAACCGGCTACGGGGAGGCGCTCTTTCAGGCGGCGCTCGGCGTGGATGCAGGCGAAGTCGAAACAATCGCGCACTTTCGCGCGGCGGATTTTTTTGTGCCCGGCGTTGAGTTTTTGCTCGACATCGGCGGACAGGACATGAAGTGTCTGCGCATAAAAGACGGAGCCGTCGCTTCGATTCAGCTCAATGAAGCGTGTTCGGCCGGATGCGGCAGCTTCCTTGAAAATTTTGCGCGCACAATGGGAATGGATGTGCGGGAATTCAGCCGGATTGCGCTGCTTGCCGAAAAGCCCGTCGATTTAGGCAGCCGCTGCACGGTTTTTATGAACAGCCGCGTCAAGCAGGCGCAAAAGGAAGGCGCGGACGTTGCCGACATTGCATCGGGGCTGTCGTATTCGGTTATAAAAAACGCGCTCTTTAAGGTCATCAAGCTGCGCCAAGCGGGCGACATCGGCTCGAAGGTGGTTGTGCAGGGCGGTACATTCAGCAATGATGCGGTTTTGCGCGCGTTTGAAAAAATTTCGGGCGTGGAAGTTTTCCGGCCCGACGTTGCAGGCCTCATGGGGGCCTATGGCGCGGCCCTTATCGCATTCGATCAGTGGCGTGACTTAACCGCGCCCAAGCCGGAAGACGAGGCGCACACTCCGCCGCGCATCGTGCATTCGCATATTGCCGGTTTACGGGAATTGGAGAACTTTCATGTCGATTTGGAGCTGCGCCGGTGCGGAAAGTGCCCGAACAACTGTTTGATGACGATTAATTCGTTTTCCGCCGGAGGAGAAAAGCGCCTCTTTGTTACCGGAAACCGCTGCGAGCGCGGCGCGGAACTGGAAGGCTCCGTTGTCGATGCGAGCAACAAGCGGAACACCGCCGTCGCCGATACCGGTTCCAAAATGCCGAATCTGTTTGACTGGAAATACAACCGGCTCTTCGGCTATACGCCGCTTTCCGCCGCCGATGCGCCGATGGGAGATGTCGGCATTCCGCGCGCGCTGAACATGTACGAAAATTATCCGTTGTGGTTTACGTTTTTTACAAAACTCGGCTTCCGCGTGCGCCTTTCCCGTCCGTCAACAAAGGCGATCTACGAAAAGGGCATGGAAACCATTCCCTCCGAATCGGTGTGCTATCCGGGAAAAATTACGCACGGCCATCTGTTTTCGCTTTTGCAGCAGGGCATACCGTTCATCTTTTATCCGTGCGCGCCGTATGAAAAGCAAGAAGATGCGGGCGCGGGCAACCACTACAACTGTCCGATTGTCACAAGCTATCCGGAAGTGCTGCGGAACAATGTGGACGAGCTGCGGCAAAATCCGGATGTGCTGTACATGGATCCCTTTCTGCCGATTTACAACAAAAAGCGGTTGGCCGAACGGCTATACGAAGAGCTGAGCGAGCATTTTCCCGTGCTGACGCAAGAGCGGATTACGGAGGCGGTGGACGCTGCGTGGGAAGAACAGGAAAAATTCCGCGAGGAAACCCGGCAAGCCGGAGAAGAAGCGATTGAGCTGATGATTCGCGCCGGCGGCAGCGGCATCGTGCTTGCCGGCCGCCCGTATCACATCGATCCCGAAATCAATCACGGCATCCCGGAATTGATAAACGATCTCGGCCTTGCCGTCTTTACCGAAGACAGCATCGCCCACCTCGGCAGTATAGAACGCCCGATGCGCATCGTCGATCAATGGGTGTATCACAACCGCCTCTACCGCGCCGGAGCCTTCGTGTCGGAAATGCCGAATCTTGAACTCGTGCAGCTGACGAGCTTCGGCTGCGGACTGGACGCCGTAACCGCCGACCAAGTTGACGAAATCATGCGCGCAAAAGGGAAAATGTACACGCTTTTGAAAATCGACGAAGGCTCAAACCTCGGCGCCGTCCGAATACGGATCCGGTCGCTGATTGCAGCGGTGAAAGCGCGGGAGCGGAATAAACATAAGGCCGTCCTCACATCGGCGGCGTACCGGC
This sequence comes from uncultured Treponema sp., assembly GCA_963543045.1. GTDB lineage: Bacteria > Spirochaetota > Spirochaetia > Treponematales > Treponemataceae > Treponema_D. Next base: position 2,963 of record CAUTZW010000011.1, on the reverse strand, counting down.
GACAGGTCTTTACGAAGGAAATGAAAGCCACGCACACCATCATCGGGCCGCAGCTGTCTCCCATTCATTTTACGCTTTTGCAAAAGGCGTTTGAGTACAGCGGCTTCAACTTCGTCGTGCTCGATTCCGTCGACCCGAAGGCGATCGACACCGGACTGAAATACGTCAACAACGATGCGTGCTATCCGTCCATTTTGGTCGCCGGGCAGATGATCGCCGCCCTCGAATCGGGAAAATACGACATCAAAAAGACCTCGCTGATTATCTCGCAAACCGGAGGCGGCTGCCGCGCAACCAATTACATCGGTTTTATCCGGCGGGCGCTCAACGACGCGGGGTGGGGGGATGTTCCCGTCATCTCGCTGAGCGCGCAGTTTTTTGAGAGCAACCCCGGCTTTACGGTAACGCCCTTCCTCCTCCACCGCCTGATTATGAGCATCATCGTCGGCGACCTGCTCATGCGCGTGCTCTACCGGACGCGCCCGTATGAGGCCGAACCCGGCTCTGCCGACGCCCTTTACCGCACGTGGAGCGCGCGGGCCGGACGGCAGCTGAAATCGCTTTCCGTCGTCGGGTACCACCGGCTTTTGAAGAATATCATCAAAGACTTTGACAAGCTGCCGCTTTTGCCGATTAAAAAGCCGCGCGTCGGCGTCGTCGGCGAGATTTTGGTAAAGTTCCACCCGACGGCGAATAACCAGATTGTCGAAACGATTGAACGCGAAGGCGCCGAATGCGTTATGCCCGATCTTACCGATTTCTTTTGCTATTCGGTGAGCACGGGCATTTTCCGCCACGAAGAACTCGCGTTCCCAAAGAAAACCGAACGCATTGCGCGGCTTTTGATCCGCTTCCTTGAGCTGTACCGCGGCAAGATGAAAAAATATCTGGCGCAAAGCCGCCGCTTTACTGCGCCGTCGTCCATTTACGAGCTGATGAAGGGAGTCGACGACATCGTGCAGCTCGGCAACATCACCGGCGAAGGATGGTTTTTGACTGCCGAAATGGTCGAATTGATCAAAGAGGGCGTGCCGAGCATCGCGTGCGTGCAGCCGTTTGCGTGCCTGCCGAACCATGTTACCGGCAAGGGAATGATAAAAGAGCTCCGCCGCCGCTTTCCCGGCGTCAACATCAGCGCGATCGACTACGATCCGGGCGCAAGCGAAGTAAACCAGCTCAACCGCCTCAAACTGCTGCTGTCGAACGCGCCCGCCGGAAAACACCCCGACGAAGACGCCTGCGGCATGATCGTAATGCCCGACGGAACAAAAGTCTGCCCCGAAGTCGCCGGAGCCACCGCCCCCGCATCGGTACTCCTTGCCGCAGTTCCCGCAGCGGATGCGGCAATCAACGTTTCATCCACATTTACGCAAACGCTCCCGCAATAACGGGGGAGAGGGGAGCGGACGGGAGAACCGGACGTAAAAAGGATAACCGGTCGGCCGTCCGCTGCAAGTTTGCCGTGCGGCAAACTTGCGGGAAGGGCACTCCGGACGCGCCTGTCCATGCACCCGCTAGTTTGCCCGACAAATCGGAGCGCCTCCCAAGCCCTTCCGCCAGCATACGAACCTCTCTCCGCGCAGTTGTGCGCCCGCTGCCGGAGACCGGCAAGTTGGCAAGTTTCGAGACTTCGAAACTTGAAGAGGACGGGAGACCAGTTGTGTCTTTCACGTATCCTTTCCCCGCCTGCCTGCGGACAGGAGAACCAGACGTAAAAAGGATAACCGGTCGGCCGTCCGCGACAAGTTTGCTGTACGGCAAACTTGCGGAAAAGCTCTCCGGCCGCCCCACTCCGCCGCGTTTCTCCCGGCCTTACCGCCCGCCGTCCGGCAAGTTGCACACGTTTCGAGACTTCGAAACGTGAAGCAGGCGGTCGAGCAGTTGTGTCTTTCACGTATCCATTCCCCGTCCGCCTGCGGATGGGAGAACCGGATGTAAACAGGATAGTCGGTCGATCGTCCGCGACAAGTTTGCCGTGCGGCAAACTTGCGGAAAAGCTCTCCGGCCGCTCCACTCCGCCGCGTTCTTCCCATACCTGCCGCGTCCGCCGCGACATTTGGGCTCATAGGTGATAATATGGAAAAGACTTCATCATATCACTGGAAGCGGATTTCCGATTTTACCTGTCTTACCGTAAGTGAGTACGAAAAGCGACTACTTTTTGAAAATGTTATTGACATAAAAAAATAATACTTCCACAGAAATCAGTTCTTATGAAAATGGGCGGAGTTGCCGTTCGCAGAATATTTCCGCTCGATCACGCAGCGTTTTAGCGCCGCGTGGTCGATTCCGTTTACATGCCGCGTGCCGCCGCGACCTAAAAACTAAGGCGGCTGCCGCCTCAACTAAAAATTTATGCGTTTTACGGAGCCGACTCCAATGTGCCGTGCCCCCTTTCATGCCGACGGTTCCATTTACAGCTTTTCCACTTCAGTTTGGCTCAAGCCGGTTGCTTTTACAATGTCTTTCACGGATAGCCCCATGTCGAGCAAGTTTTTTGCCGAGATCCTTCTGCAAGACCTTCCGCACGACCCGTTGCGCGTCCTTCTGCACGACCCTTCTGGCTTCCTCTCTTAAGTCCCTTTTGCATCCCACGCTCAAGCCCCTTACGTTCCGATTCGTGGATCATCGATATTCGGTCGCTTTCGTAGCGTCCGGCGGCTATGTAGCGCGAGCGTTCTTCGTCGTTGAGGTAAAAGATGTTCATTACTTCGTTCGCTTTTTCCATTACGGGGTTTTGCGTCGCTAGGCGTTCTCTCCGACAACCTGCCGGTTCCGCTTACAGCTTTTCTACATCAGCTTTGCTCAAACCGGTTATTAAGCAAATCTCAGAAACCGGATAATTTCGTGCAATCATGAGTTTTGCCGTCTCAAGCGCTTTTTGCCGGGAACCTCTCTGCATCCCGCGCTCAAGCCCCTTACGTTCCGATTCGTGGATCATCGATATCCGGTCGCTTTCGTAG
>CAUTZW010000010.1:0-49975 GCA_963543045.1 uncultured Treponema sp. | reverse complement strand
ACGGTACAAGCAGTCAAACGCAGTGAATTACATACATTCAAAATAATTCTCAAACAGTGGATAGTGGAACAAAGCTTTGCCTGGCTTGAAAAGCACCGCCGACTTTAGAAAAACTGCGAGAGAAAGTATAATGCTGCACTGCAATTCATTATACTGACCTTTATATCGCTGCTGCTTAGAAGAGTTTAAACAGCTTCTAACATCGCCGCATAAGGCACTTGCGACACACCATCTCTCCAACGGGCACGCAACATTATGACTGGGCACCTCACTTATGCATCCCCCGTCGGAGTGCAGCACGTATCTCTTCTCGGGTACTCAACCTTACGACTCGTCTTCTACGCTTAAAGTATCCCTAACAATGCAACATCGCCGAATGAAGTGCTGCGACACGCCATCTCTCAAGCGAGCCTGCAACCTCACAACTCGTCCTGTGCGCTTATGCGTCCCGAACGCTACAACATCGCCGAATGAGGCGCTGCGACACTCCATCTTTCAGTGGGCACGCAATCTTGCAACTCATCCAGTGCACTTATACGTTCCCTTTCCGGAGCACGGCACGCCGTCTTCCCAACGAGCACGCAACCTTACGATTCGTCCTGTGCGATTATGCATCCCAAATGCTGCAACATCGTCGTATGAGACTCTGCGATATACCGTCTCTCAAGCAGGCACGTAGTCTTACGACTCGTCCTGCGCGCTTATGCTTCCCGAATGCTGTAACAGCGCCGCACGAGACACCTGCAACACGTCATCTCTTAAGCGAGCACGCAGTCTTACAAGTTGGCTAGCGCGCTTATGTGTCCCCTCACCGGAGCATAGCACGCCGTCTTCCCAACGAACACGCAACCTTACAACTCGTCCTATGCACTTATATGCATCCCGAATGTTGTAACAGCGCCGCATGTGGTGCTGCGACACGTCGTCTCTCTAGCGGGCACGTAAACTTACGATTCGTCCTGTGCACTTAAGCATCCTGAACACTGCAATATCGCCGGATAAGGCATTTGCGGCACACCATCCCTCAAGCGGGCACGCAACCTTGCAAGTTGGCCAACGCGCTTATGCATCCTGAATGTTGCAACATCGCCGTATGAGACTCTGCGACACTCCATCTCTCCAGCGGGTACGCAACCTTACGACTCGTCCTGTGCACTTATGCATCCCGAACACTACAACATCGCCGAATGAGACGCTTGCAGCACGCCGTCGCTCCAACGAGCTCGCAACCTTACGACTCGTTCTGTGCGCTTATGCATCCCGAATGCTACAACATCGTCGTATGAGACTCTGCGATATGCCGTCTCTCAAACAGGCACGTAGTCCTACGACTCGACCACCGCACTTATGCGCCCCCCGCTGGAACACAGCACGCCATCTATCAAGCGGCTACGCAGACTTGCGACTCGTCCTGTGCACTTATGCATTCCGAATGCTACAACATCACCGCATGAGGTACCTGCGACACGCGTCGCTCCAGCAGGCAGGCAACCTTACGAGTCATCCTGCGCACTTGTGCATCCCGAATGCTGCAACATCACCGCATGAGGTACCTGCGACACGCGTCGCTCCAGCAGGCACGCAACCTTACGACTCGTCCTGTGCGCTTATGCGTCCTGAATGCTGCAACATCGCCGCATGAGGCACCTACAGCACATTCTTTCTCCAGCAGGCACGCAATCCTCACAAGTCGTCCTGTACGCTTATGCATCCCGAATGTTGCAACACCGCCGCATGAGGCACCTGCAACACTCCGTCTCTCAAGCGGGTACTCAACCTTGAAACTCGTCCTATGTACTTATACCTCCAGAACGCTGCAACAGCGTCGAATGAGACTCTGCGACACTCCATTTCTTAGCGGGCATGCAAATTTGCAACTCGTCCTCTGCGTTTATGCATCCCGAATGCTACAAGATCGCCGAATGAGGCACCTACGACACGCCACAGCTCCAACAAGAACGCAGACTTGCGACTCGTCCTCTGCACTTATGCATCCCGAATGCTACAACATCGCCGCACGAGGCACCTGCGACACGCCATCTCTCAAGCAAGCACGCAGCCCTACAACTCGTCCTGTGCGCTTATGCGTCCCGAATGCTGCAACATCGCTGCATGAGGTACCTACAGCACGCCGTCTCTCAAGCGAGCTCGTAGACTTACAAGTTGGCCGCTGAACTTATATGTATCCTGAATGTTGCAACATCGCCGTATGAGACTCTGCGACACGTCGTCTTTCAAGCGGGCACGCAACCTTACAACTCGTCCTGTACGCTTATGCATCTCGAGCTCTTTAACATTGCCGCACGAGGTGCTGCGACACATCATCTCTCAAGCGGGCACGCAGCCCTACAACTCGTCCTGTGCACTTATGCATCCTGAATGTTGCAGCATCACCGTATGAAGCCCCTACGACACGCGTCGCTCCAACGGGCACGCAACCTTACGACTCGTCCTGTGCGCTTAAGCATCCCGAATGCTGTAACAGCGCCGCATGAAGCACCTGCGACACGCCATCGTTCAAAGCGGGTACGCAGCTCTACGACTCGCCCTCTGCGCTTGTACATCCCGAATGCTGCAACATCGTCGCATGAAGTAGTGCGACACGCCATCTCTCAAGCGAGCTCGCAGACTTACAACTCGTCCTGTGCACTTATGCGTCCCGAACGCTACAACATCGCCGGATAAGGCACTTGCAGCACGCCATCCCTCAAGCGAGCTCGCAAGCTCACGCCTCGCCCTGTGCGCTTATGCTTCCCGAATACTGTAACATCGCCGCATGAGGCACCTGCGACACGCCATCTCTCAAGCGGGCACGCAGCCTTACAAGTTGGCCACCGCACTTATGCGCCCCCCGTCGGAGTGCAGCACGTATCACACGCATCTCTTCACGGATACTCAACCTTACAACTCGTCCTCTACGCTTAAAGTATCCCGAACAATGCAACATCGCCGCAGGAGATGCACCTGCAACACGCCATCTCCTCAAGCGAGCTCGAAGACTTATAAGTTGGCCAAACGCACTTATACATCCCCCTCCGGAGCACAGCACGCCGTCTTCTCAAGCGAGCACGCAACTTTACAAGTTGGCCAACGCGCTTATGCGTCCCCTCACCGAGCACAGCACACCATCCCTCAAGCGGGCACGCAACCTTGCAAGTTGGCCAACGCGCTTATACATCCAGAACGCTGCAACATCGCCGCATAAGGTACCTACGACATGCCACAGCTCCAACGGGCACGCAGCCTTACGACTCGTTCTGCACGCTTATGCATCTCGAATACTGCAACATCGCCGCATAAGGCACCTACGACACGCCACAGCTCCAACGGGCACGCGACCTTACGACTCGTCCTATGCACTCATGGGTCTTCCGCCGGAGCGCGACACGCCATCTCTTAGCGGACACGCAACTTTACAAGTTGGCCAACGCAGTTATGCGCCCCCGCCGATGCCCGACACGTACCGTATGCACCGCTCTGCACTCGGCACGGCTGTAAGGGACGCTTTCCCGCTCAGCTTGGGCGCGCAATGTGCCGATACTTTTACATATTACTGTTTTCAAAACACTCAGGCGCTTTCCAGTGCGCCGCAGTTTGATGGAAGCGAATAATTTTTGTATAATGCGAACATACTATGGAAAGTCTTTCGGATGGTTACGGCAGTTTCCCGCGCGGCGCTTTGAGGGGCTTTCGGCTTGCAGAAGGATTTACGTGTATTCAAGGACTATCGACAAAGCGCCCAAGCATATCGTTCATAACGGTAAGATTCATTTCGGCACCTTCGCCTCTCCCCCCGCTCGTATCGACATACGCGGCGTAAAAGCGCCTTTTGCAGGCATACCGCTGCCGCCGCTCATTTCTAACACGAGAATCAAAAGTCGGCTCTCTTATGTTTTTTCCGTCGGTAAGTATGCGGGAATGGTTGATTTTTTCGATGACAAGGCGTTCGGGCTTGCCGAAGTTATTTTTTGGGATACGGAGACGAAGCGGAGGCTCGCCTATCATAAATTTATGGGGCCGCGCCGACGTTTTGTTCCGCTGAGCACGGAAGAGGCCGCCTGCACGAGTTTTGGGAAAACGCGCTACATCCGCATTGCTTGGAGTCAGAAGCGCAAACGGCTTTCGCTCACCTTTACCGTAAAAGGTTACCCGTCGCGCCCGGCGGCAAAAGCCGTTTTCGTTTCGGCGTTCGACGGTAGAAGCGGTATGCTTTTCGTCAATCCCGCGCCGACTGCGCAGCGCTGTTCGGCAACATGGGCGCTCCCGCTCTCCTTTTCAGGCGGCATTGCCGAAGGGCGGCACCGCCATCACATCACTTCGCTTCCGATTGCCGAAGGGCTCGGCATTATGCTGATGAATCGGACCTATCTTAAGCCGCATTCGTCAAGCGAGATGATGTTCGGCCTCACCCGCATTGACGGAACGGCTATCCGCTTTCATTTTTCCAATTCCGATTACGATTCGGTTGATGCCGATGCGTACAATGATAATTTCCTTTCGGCCGACGCGGACATAAGCGCCATGCCGCCGGTTACGATCACGCACCCTTTCGGCATCGAAAAAAAATGGATTGTGCAAGATACGGAGTGCATGGTCGACTTAACGTTTATGCCGGTATCGCTAAACAAGCAGATATTGAACATCATTTTGATGAAAAAAACGTACACAACCATATACGGCACTTTCGACGGCGCGCTCGTTACCAAAGACGGAAAAAGATTTACGCTGAAAAACTGTCCGGGCATCGTGAGAAAAAATCTGCTGCGGCTCTGATTTATCCGCGCGCGTTTCGGTTTTCAAATCCAGAAGGCCGCGCATTTCCGTCTATTTGTATATGCCGCAAAATAAAATAGACGATTTCAAAACGGGCGTTCCCCATCCGTGTCACGCGGAACGGAAGACGCTTTGATAAAAGAGGGATAAGGATATGAATGGAGACAAAAAACCGAAGACTGCCGACTGGGCGCCGGGCACGCTTGAAGCGACGCGGCGGGCAATCGGTGAAATAGATCCGGAAGAAGCTAAGCGCATGTCTCAAAAGCTCGGCGGAGAAGTGATGTACGAGCGTTCGGAAACGGAAACGATGAAAATACCGTCCCGAAACCGCAATGCGGGGCGCATCATCCGGCAAGATTCTTATACGGATACGGCGGCGCGCCCGCGTACTCAGGCGGAAACGCAAGAACCTGCGCGGAACCGGCGCGGGCAGGCGGAACTGCCGATCATCTCTCAAAAAAACGCGCTGAAAATCAACAAGCTGATGATGTCGGACGAATACAAAATCAAACCGAACTACGGACTGTTCAACTTTATCAAGCGCTTTCAGCGGGACGGGCATGAGCAAATCATTCCGGAATTCTTTTCGTATACGATCAAGCAGCACGTTGACGGCATCGAAGCGTTCATCACCGTCATAAAAACGCTCATCCAAATTGCGCCGGCGCCGTACAAGGTAAAAATCGCCGCAAATCCCGACGCAAAATTCCGCTTTCTCCGCATAGTCGCTTCTTGGCAAATCCAGCCGCTGCGGCTCCTCCTGCTCGAAATACAAAATCTGCCGCAGCCCTACTATGTCTCCGACCTGACTGCAATTACGCGCGCAATCTACCGCCTGCTCGTGCAGGTGTACTACTATGGAGAAAATCAGATTCCGAAACTGATCAAGGACATTTACACGGACGAAGCGAAATATCCCGAATCGCCGAACGACCGCCTTGCAAGCCTTGCAAAAGAGGCGATTACCAACTGGCTCTACCTGCAAAGCGAAGTGATGAAAAAACATTACCCGCTGCTGATGCGCATGTGTCAGGGAAACTACGACACGTACCCCCAATATTTTAAAAGCAATGTGGCGGAAATTTTACGCTTCGTCGGAATGCACAAATACGATTTGCTGCTGCCGGAACGGGCGAAGACCGATGAGCCGAAAGAAGAAGCAAAACCTGAAAAACCCAAGGAGCCTGAAATCGGCGCACGGGATAAAATCGTCGATGCGGGCATCGTCCTGCTCGATCAGCTCTTTCCGGAAGCGGGATTTAAAACGCTCGAAAAGCATCCCGACTTGTATCCGTATTTTCAGCCGCTGTATAAATTTGCCGACGGCTTTAATGTCGTCAGTCCGGAAAACCCGCTGCACGTTACCGTCGTCCTGCTGCGGATTCTCGAAGATTTTCTGACCGGCTGCCGGAACATTAAGTTTTCGGTTACCAGCCTTGACGGGCGGAAAACCGCTTCGGACTCCATTTTGACCGTTATCGACGAATGGACGGCATACCGCGAAACGGTGTTTGAATCCCTGTACTGCACTCCGCTCAAAGATTTGGTAAACGAAACATATTCGCAAAGGGATTTTGAAAACACGCTGTTCGGAAAAAAGCTGCTGACATCTCTTTTATGGCAGACGCGCTACCACTTTTTACCGAACTTTACGTTCAATCAGCTGCTGCTCGAACGCTCTCCCGACGAAAGCAAGATGACGCCGCTCTTTCGGCGTACCGATTTTGTGCGCAAGTTCCTTATGGAAGCCGTTGCACAGTGCGATCGCGCGGTAAAAGCGAAAGGCCCCGTCGAATTTCTTGCAAATCCGTGGGAGCATTATAAGTTCGACCTGCCGAATGAAGTGTCAAAGCGGATCGACGTATTCTTGGGCGCCCAAAATACGTCCGACACCACGCAAGCAACCAATGCGAACCTGCTCAAATACACGCTCTGCGTCATTTCCGTGCTCGACTGGTGGCTTAACAATCCGGAAAGTCCTGCCTACACAACCCCGGCGATGCACATTTATCGGATAGACCCAAAAGACGATAGACCGATGTTTTCAATACCGGAGCGGAACGACCAAAATAAACTGTTCGCCGATGCTGTTCGTGCAGCGTTTCAAAAAAAGACTGAAAGCGGCGCGGAGGGCGCAAAGGCATAGCTCTTTGGACGATAAAACGCATACTTTCTCTGCCGGACACTATGTTCGGGCGGGGAAGCTGCCGGAGCGCACTGACTTTACGCTCTGCCTCCGGGCGGGAGCCGTAGCGGTAAACGATGGACGGTAAAATGCGCGCTCTTGCATTTTTTATTTTTTCAAATATACTTTTTCAAATTTCTTACCATTGCAGAGGGAATTGACGGATGATACGTTTACCTAATTTTCATGCACAGCCGCATAAAGTAATTATTTTCTTCATATATATATATATATATATAGCGTTTAGATCTTCCCCGCAGTTTTTTTATCTTTCCATTCTGCGCTCCGAGCTGCAGATGCCGTTGTGCCGTGCGCACGGCGGTGTCTGCGGCTCTTTTTGTTTGTAACCGGCACAGCCGGTTACGCGGGACGAGCGCACAATGCGCACACGCAAAACCGGCCGTGTATCAATAAATTCACTCATGAAGGAGTTTTTTATGCAAAAAAGGTTATTGGGATGCGCGGCAGCGATGTTTGCCGCGCTCGTTATCGGCTGTCAAATGAATGACGGCGGCGGGGAGCAAACCCCGCAAAGTAAGATTCTTGTTTCCGGGCTGCAAGTCGGAGGGAAAGACGTCTCGATTGAACAGTTTACGGAAATCGGCGTTCCGTATACGGCAATGGAAAAGTACGATGTCGTTTTGTCAGCCGATTTTGAAGATGAAAAGTTGAAGCGTGCCGGAAAGCCGATCAATGCAAAAATCGTGGAACCGGCAAAGGATGCGCCGCTTACGCTGCAGAAAGACGCTTACTTCAATAAGTTTCGCCTAAAATCCGCTCAAAAGGTGGAAAAGCCGGTTACTGTGAAGATTCAGTTTGCCTCGGCAGGCGGCGAAGCCAGCGGAGAACTGAAATTCAAGCTGCTGCCTGAACCGGAAATTGCCGCAGTAACGCACAAACAGCTTGAGTATACGCTCGGTCAAGAATATTCAGGCTTTAAGCTCAAGCCGGAATTTACCTGCGAGCCGAAAGAAATTGCCGGTTTCTCCGGTTCGCTCTTCCTCCGCGACGAAAGCCGCAAATGCTCGTTCAAAAGCTCAAATGAAGAAATTGCGACGGTTGCGCCGGACGGAACCGTTACCACGCTGAAAAAAGAAGGTTCGTGCGACATCACAATCGCCGCGCTGAACGGAAAAACGTGCGTCGTCAAAATAACAGTCAAGGCCATTGCTGTGCCGAAGACGCTCACCGTTTCCCCAAACGCCATAAACCTCCGCGCCGGAGAGACGAAGGAAATTACGGTTGTCGCCGATCCTGTGAATGCAGACCGCACGCTTACCGACTGGCAGGTTGAAAATGCTAACGCAGGAAAAATTGAAGCCGTCGATGCGGCAAATGGCATCTACAAAATTACTGCGCTTGCCGATGGAGTTGTAGTCTTTACGGCAGCGTCGCAATTCAATGAAAGCATCAATGTAACGGTGAACCTGACGGTCAGTAAAGAAGTTGTAGAATCGGTTTCCGTTACTCCTGCAAAAATCACGCTTGCAAAGGATGCGTCAGAGCAGCTTACGGCAACGGTAAGCCCTGCCGGAGCGCCGCAACAGGTTTGGTGGAAAAGTTCCGACGAAAAAATCGTAACCGTCGATAAATCAGGAAAGATTACCGCGATCGAATCCGGCGATGCGGTGATTTCTGCAATTTCTCTGGCCGACGGAACGAAAGAAAGCAAATGTCTGGTTACGGTAGGAGCTGCAGCCGGAACGGTTACGATCGATAAAAAAATCGTTGAACTTACCTTCGGCGAAAAAATCAAGCTGACCGCATCGATTACGCCGTCCGATGCAAAACAGGATGTTAAATGGTCGGCGGACAACTATGATCTTGTCGATATTAAATCTGACGGAACTGTTACGGCGAAAAACAAGAGCGGAATAGCGCACATTACGGCAACTTCAAAGGCCGACAAAACAAAAAAGGCCGAGTGCATGGTGTGCATCGCTCAACATAAGGTAACTGCGCTCAAGCTCACGCCGCCGGCGATTCAAATGGATACGGACAGCGTTCAAGACTTTACGCTCACCGTAGAACCGGAAGGAGCGACGAGCTTTGCCGTCTATAAGATTGACGAAGATACCACGAATATCAAGCTGAAAAAATTTGAAAAGAATCCGTCTTCCAACACGTATGCGTGTACCGTTGAATCGGGTAAAATCGAAGAAACCAAAAACATTACGTTTATCTCAACGGCAAATCCGGAAATAAAGGCGGTGCTCGCAGTTACCACCTCCGTGCCGAAGGTGCAAAGCGTCCGCATTGCAGAACGGGACAAGCGGTTGACTACGGAGCAGCTGGAAGAAAAGTTGACGGTAGAAGTGCTGCCGACCAATGCCGAACAAAAAGTCAAATGGTCAAGCGATCAGCCGGAAATTGTTGCAGTCGATGAAGAAAGCGGCAGCCTTACGCCAAAGAAAAACGGCAAGGCGAACATCACCGCCGTTTCCGTTGCCGATGAAACGAAAAAAGACACGGTAACGGTTACGGTAGAAGAATCCCTTTCGGCTATCAGCAGTTTAACGTCGGACAAAGAGCTGGTTTTCTTCGGCCAGAATGCGGCGTTGACGGCGGAATTGCAGCCGTCGGATGCGTGGGGCAATCTGGAATGGACGAGCAGCAACGACGATGTTCGCGTAACCGTAGACCCGAAAAACGAAAAGAAAGCGACGGTGAGCGTCCAAAAGAGTGCGAAAGACGGAAGCGCAACGATTACCGTTACGTCCAAGCTCAACCGGAAAATTAAAAAGAGCGTTACGATTCCGGTAAAGACCATCATCCCTGAACGCTTTACGATTACGTGTTCCGACGCGAACGATAAGATGTACAAGAGCGAAACGCTCACCTTTACGGTAACTGCAGAAAGCCGGTATAACACAGCTGTGCCGGCTCCTGATGCCTCGGTCGTCTGGTCGTTAGATGGATATAACGAATCAAAGTATCAACTCACCAAAGACGGCAAGCTGACCTGTACAAAACCGAATGATGTACGCAACGGAAGCACAATAACGGTTATCGCGGCATCGGCATTGGATAACGAGATTCAAGCGAAAAAAAAGATTACGGTTTATGACAACATCGCAGAAATCGCAAGCGTTTCCGCCAACCTCAACGAATTCACGCTTAACGGCAATCTCCTTTTGGACCCACTCAGAGTGAATGTAAAAGTTACATACGCACAAAAGAGCAATGTGTATGAAAAAATCGCCATAAGCGAAAAAACAACATTTACCGCAAAACCGACATCAAATCATCTCAAAGACGCAGTGTACACTTGCTATAAAGAAAGCTTTACTGGAGTCGACATAGAACCGGCAAGTCATACCTTCGGCTTTGCAGAAACGTTCTACGTTTATCCGATCGATCCGAAAACCGATAGAGCGGTAACAACCGATCAGACAAAGAAATTTAGTCTGACCATTTGGGAAAAGGCGACCGGCGTAAAAATCATCAACAATGAAGGAGTTGAATGCAGTAAAGATTCCGACGGCGATTATGTAGTTCGGATTGACCGGAAAAGTTCATCGAAAGGCTGGTCGGTAAAAATTGCGCCGGATTATGCCAAACCGCAGGATTTTGAATATAAGGTATCGGGAGATACCAATACCTACGGTAACTACTACACAAATTTGAGCGACTATAAATATGCAAACGGCAAAAATTCGTTTACCATCAGTACAGAAGATATAGGATTCGTGTATGGAAACAAAAACAATCAGATTACGTTTACCTCCAAAACAGCCAAAACGTTGAAAAAAACGCTGTATGTTACAGTCGTAAAATAGAGCGTTCCAAAACAAAAGGAGCAAAACAGTTTTAATCCTCCGACGCAGAGAGCATCGGGGGATTAAAACCTCCGCAGGTCTAAATAAAACAGGCGGCAGAAAACGGATTTCGTTTATGCCGCCGCTATTTGACAGCGGAAATGCGGAGTAAGGAGCAAGGGGCAGCGGGCATCATCCGCTCCCTTTTTATGTGCGGCTAGATGCCGCAAAGAGATGCGCGGATATAGGCTATCTTCATGTATTATGACGATTTTTGTTGCTATTTTATCGCATTTCAAGCATACTGACGGCGAATACATCTATTAGGATTCGTGGCAAAATGAATAAAAACGTCAGCAGCAAGGAACAAAAGCTTCAACACATTATCGAACTTGAACAAAAACTAAACGACATTCAAGACATGGACATTTTACTTGAACGCATTTTGACGGAGGCGCGGAAAATCGTAAACGCCGATGCCGGTTCAATCTATGTCGTTTCTGGGAAAAAACTTCAAATTAAATACGCGCAAAACGATACCCAGCTGCACGATCTGCCGCCCGGCGATAAATTGCCCTATGCAGTTTTTTCTTTTCCGATTGACGGCAAATCGGTTGCAGGATATGTCGCTTTCACCGGCCGAAAGCTCAACATCGCCGACGTTTACAACATTCCTTCGACATTTTCTTTCAGATTCAATAAACAAACCGATATTTTGACCGGCTACAGAACAAAATCAATCTACACAATGCCGCTCAAAATGGCCAACGGCACCCTGCTCGGCATTCTGCAAATCATCAATGCGCAGGATGCAAACGGAAACATCATTCCTTTTGACGCGGATGCGGAGCTGTATCTGAATCATTTTGCAACCCATGCTGCGCAAGTGCTGCAGCAGGCGTTCAGCGCGAGCGTTATGAACCGCCGCATTCTGCGCTTGGCGGAGTTCCGCGATCCGAAAGAAACTTATCCGCACGTCGAGCGTGTTGCAAAGTTTTCGGTTGAGATTTATGACCGTTGGGCATTCGACCATAACATTCCCGAAGATGAGCGGCACCGCTTCCGCGATAACTTGAGCATCGCGGCAAAGTTCCATGACATCGGGAAAATCGGCATATCCGATACGATTTTGAAAAAGACATCCCGCTTTACCGATGAAGAACGTGCGATTATGCAGGGGCACACCTGTCTTGGCGGAATGCTGTACGCATCTGCTGAGAACCCGCTTGCAGAAATGGAGCGCGATGTCGCCCTACACCACCATGAGTGGTTTAACGGCTCCGAGCGCGGCTACCCCGGAAACTTTGATGTAACATTCGCCTGCACAAAGGTCGATTCCCGCCCGCTTTCCGATGAAGACCGTACGAATCCTGAAATTTGTACGCCGTATGAATTGAGCGGCCCCGTAACGGTACGCTCGCCGCTCAAAGGCGATGAGATTCCGCTTGCGGCGCGGATTGTCGCCGTTGCGGACGTTTTCGACGCGCTTACCCACGAGCGCTGTTACAAAGAAGCGTGGACGGTTAGCGATGCTTTTTGTGAAATTCAGCA
The DNA here is from genome assembly GCA_963543045.1 of uncultured Treponema sp. Classification (GTDB taxonomy): domain Bacteria; phylum Spirochaetota; class Spirochaetia; order Treponematales; family Treponemataceae; genus Treponema_D. Next base: position 37,705 of record CAUTZW010000010.1, on the reverse strand, counting down.
ATTATCCGGCCTTCAGTTTGATCCCGATATCGTTTTAGCTTTTTTAAAGATTCAAGAGCGGATTTGCACCATTCTTTCCGCCATCCCCGACGACAAAAGCGCACTAATGTAAGCCGTATAAAGCGCTTTTACCCCGCGATGCCGAAAGGCAATAAAAATGAAGGCGAGCGCTTTCATTTTTTGCAGGCGTACCTAAAAATCCAAAACAAAAGCGCTTCGTAATCGGAATGGAAGGGAGAACTTACTCTTTTAAGAACGCCTGAGAAAGGCGGGCGGTTTCTACCATATAGCGGATATTCGTTCCGGTTTTATCTTCAATATTTTTCTCAATCACAAAGACGATGTTGCGCCCGCTTTTATCGCAGGCAACGCGCTCAATCGCGTAATCGCTGACGCCTTTACGAATCACTTTCGGAGAGCCGATTTTCTGACTGGCAATCACGCTGCCCGCTTCGTTGCATTTTTCAAGTTCGATAAAAAAGGATGAAGCAACGTTTACGCCGCTGCCGCTAAACTCCGGCACCAAGCGGACGCGGTAGAGCGTATTATTTGCACCGGCGCTCCCGTTAAAATCTTTGAATTGAATGGTATCGGCGCCGCCTTTATCTTCGATGCCGCGGATATATAAGATTCTATCCGCCGGAACCGGCGTGCAGCCGTATTTTTTCGTTTCATAATATGATTTTCCGGCGAGCGCGTCATACACTGCCCGACCGGTTTTGCCTGCCGTTGCCGCAGACGGTTTTGTCGTGAAAACGCCGCTTTTAATAAACTCGTTCGCTTCCACATCGACCGTAAATATTTCCGCCCATCCTTGAAATTTTGCATCAGTTTTGCCGTATTGCCCGAAAATATAATAATTTCCATCGGCGGAAAAACCGCAGTCGACGAAAACCGCAGCATCGCCGGCGTGGAGTATCGCGGCGCACACGGCCGCAAGCAGAAAGCGTAGTATCATTTTTTTCATAAAGCCTCCTCAAAAAACCGGCGGAAGGGCGGTTTTCCATTTTATGTTTTCATTTTCGGTTTTATTTTTTAAGTCTTTACTATTATAAAGATTCGTCTTAATATTCGCGGTAATGACGATAAAAACAAGAAACAAAATCATCATCGCAATCATGCTTTTTTCCCTCCTGCTCATTATTGCAGGTGTGCTCGTTACCGCCCAAAGCCTCATACAAAAAACCTTCGCCTATCCGTCCGCCGCCTTGCTGCCGTACAGCCGGATGCAAAAGCCGCTGCTCATCCGCTTCAGCTTTGCCGCCGTCGCCGCATCGATTTTCGTGTTTATGATTTACGTTTTTATTTCGTTCCTGTACATAAATATCGAATTTGAAAAAACGCAATCGACGGAGCTCATCTATTTTGCCGTTTTTTTAATCGCCTGCAGCATGGAAAGCGTGCGGCTCGCCTTTCCGCTTATGAATTTATGGACGGGAGCGGCGCTGCCGGCGCTCGTGTTCAGCCGGACGGTGATACAGGGACGGCTCCTTGCGCCGCTTGCAATCCTTTTTGCGACGGTTTTCAACGGTTCGGAAAACCGCCAGTACATCGGACAAAATATTATCGTGCTGACCGTCATTACGCTGAGCCTTGCCATGTTTGCGCCGCTCAATACCAATGTCGTTTTAGCGGACTGCCGCCTCCAAATCGGATATGCGCTTCTCTTCCGCACGGTGCAATATCTTATCGCCGCAATGTCGATCATAGCGTATGTTATCAAATCCCTTGCATTCGGAGCGCCCGAAAAATTCCCCCTTTCCCTCCTTTTACTGATAAGCGGCTACCTTGCGCTGTGTTCGGCGACAAACTACCTCGTCCTTGCGCTCGGCGGCGCAGCCTTGCTGTCCGGAACCTTCATATACTTAAAAAATCTGCACACAAAATATCTGTGGGCAAACTAACCGCGCTCAAGTACCCCGCCGCTCAGCGCGACGAGTACGAATGCGACGACAGCGCTTTCTGCAAAACGGTATGAGGACGCATAACCGAACAAGAGAAGAGACAGGTTGGAAAAACCGGAAAGATGCAAAACAAGCGGGAGCGACGCATCGCCTGCCGACATCGCAAACGTAAACGCTGCCGCCTGCACGATGCCCTTACGGCACAGCGGAATGAAAAGGCGGAAGAAAACCGCCGTTTTCGTATCGGAGACGAGGAGGGCGGCCTCAATCAAATGATCGGGAATGCGGCTTGCATAATTTTGAATCTGCGTCCACGCAAAAGGCCAAAACAGCGCGCACTCGGCAAAAACGAGCAGAACGGACGCATTCGGGTGCGGAACGAGATTCCAGCCGAATCCGAACACGACGGATGAAACGGCGAGCGGAAAAAAGGGAAGCGCATTTTTGAGCGGAATGCGCATCTTAACGAATTCGATATAGGCGAAAAAAAGCGCCGCCGCCGTCGACAGCATTGCCGTGCCCATTGCCGTCCGAACCGTTTGCAAAAAAGAGGCGACAAAGATGCGCGACGAAAATACGCGCTCCCATGCCGAAAGGGAAAGGTTTTTGTGCGCACCGTATGCCGCACGCGCACGGAAAAAGGAGGACGAGAACAGCGAAAGGAGCGGAAGGACGAGAAAGAGCGCAATCAAAACGCAAAGAATGCAGAACGCCGTGCGCTCACCCGCTCCGCTGATTGCAGGACGGCGTCTCTGTGTTTTGAGGGCGGAGCGGTTATTCTGAAAGCGCAAGCGGATGCGCGCATAGGAAAAAATGACGAGCGCCGCAGTCCCCGTGCCGACAAAGGCAATGCGGGCAGCCGCCTGCATATCGAATGTTGAGCGAACGGCGCGGTACAATTCCGTTTCAAGCACGGAGATCCCCAACCCGCCGAACAGTAAGACGATCACAAAACTGAAAAAACAAAATAAAAATATGAGTAAAAACGAAACGGCAATGGAAGGTGCAAGGGACGGCAGCGTTATCGTCCGGAAAATGCGCGCGCGGCTTCCGCCTAAAATCACAGCGGCGTCCTCTTCGTCGGGATTTATTTCCGCCCACGCCTTTGAAACCGTCTGCATCGCAATTGGAAAATTATAAAAGCTCTGGCACAGGATGACCGCCCGAATCGAATACAAAAAACAGAGCGGCGGTGCGTTTGTCCGAAGCAGCCGTTTGAGCGCAGCGTTGAGCATTCCGTTGTTGCCGAAAAACAAAATATACGATAAGGCGGTAATGATTGCCGGCACGCAAAGCGGAACTCCGGAAAGGCTTAAAAGCAGCCGCCGTCCGAAAAACTTCCGCTTTGCGCAAAAGAATGCCGCAGCCGTTCCGATCAAGCACGCCAATGCTGAAGAGAGCGCCGCTTGCGTAACGGTAAAAACGAAGATGCGGAAGATTTTCGCCCATGCAGCTCCGCCCGTATGCGCCGGCAGAAGGCCGCCGCCGAACAGCGGAAAAAACACGGCAGTCATCGGCACGATGAAAAAGAAAACGGCGGAAACAAAGGCCGCCGCAAAAAGCGCTAAGGCTGCCCTTTCTGCAAAGCGGCGCATCCGCTGCATCCGAGCCATATAAGTGCCGAAAAAGCCGTGCCCGCACTGAGGGCGGCGCACAAAGCCTCCGCTCCGTTCGGTTCGATGCGCCGGACGCATAGCATTCCGCACCCTTGAACGTCGCATCGCTATTCGGAAAGAATCTCGATTACCGCATCAATATCCGCTTCGCTCTTTGCGCTATCGGCGGCAAGGACGGTTTTCGGCTCCGGAATATTTTGAAACGACGGAGGAAGCGGCGCGTCTGTAACGGCCGGAAACATAAATTGCGTCTCCGGCAAAAGCGCTTGCGCTTCTTTTGTAAGCATAAAATCGATAAAACGCTTTGCGTTTTCAGGGTGCCGCGCATTCCGGACCAGTCCCGCCCCTTCCGCTTGCAAAATATGCCCTTCAGGAAAAATGAGCGGCTGAAATTTTTCGGTTTTGTCGTAGAGCCGGTGTGCGGCAACGCTCGTCGTGTAGGAAATGACAAGCGGCGCCTCTCCGGAAGTAAACAAGCTGTAGCCCTCGCTCCATCCGGGACTCATCGTCAAAATATTCGGCTTAAGCCGCCGCCAAAAGTCCAACTGCCCCTCCCCGTACACCGAATCAATCCACGAAAAAAGCCCCGCTCCCGGCGTGCTCATGCGCGGATCCATAATGACAATCCGCTTTGCAAAGCGCTCCGAAGTCAAATCGGAAAGACGGGACGGCGGCGGCGCATCCGATTCCGTGTTGTACATAAAAGCAAAATAGCCGTAATCGAAGGGAGTCAAAAGCCCGTCGGAGCCGAAGGCATCCCGCACGGCCGGCACGATCCGCTCCGCACCGTGTGCCCGATACGCTTCGAGCACGTTAAAGCGCCGCGCTTTCGACAGCAGCTGATTGTCGATTCCAAGCAGCACATCGGCACCCGGGCGATTTTTTTCGGCAACCGCCTTTGCAAGAAGCGAGCCGCCGTCTTCGCAGGTTACGAAGTTGACCGTACAGCCGCTCGCCGATTCAAAAAGCGCTGCAATTTTCGGCCCCGCTCCCCATTCGGCAGTAAACGAATCATACGCGTACACCGTAACGCTGTTGTCCGAAGCGGCGCGCTTACATGCGGCAAATGGAATCGAGAACAACAAAAAAAAGGAAAATAATATAAGAAGATGACGTTTCATACTTCCTCCGCCGGCATTATCCGGATCAGGTGTTGAAGATTCATGCAAACCTTCACGGGTATTTTCTCAGCCGTGCGCGCCTGTTGTCGAAACAGGACGATTGCAAAGCACCCCGGTAGGCAGGATAGTAGCAAAAGGCGCGGAAAATGTAAAATGTCCGGCCGCGCGCGTTTTAATGAATGAAAAAACGTTGATGGACAGTTCCCGACGTTTCGCTTATACTGCGGCCATGCTAAAAAATAAGCGGCAGGCAGGCCTTGCGGCGCTCTGGATTTTGTTTATCGTCGTTATATTGAGCGTTTTTCTTGCCAAAAAGAACACCATCGTCGGCAATCTGGAGAAAACCGATTTTTTCGGGAAAGTATTCGGGCGCACGCCGGAATTTATCAACAGCCGCACGGAACAACCGAACGGCACGGAAGCCGGAACGCCGCACGGTGCACGCACGCTGCCGGAAGAACGGTCTGCGCCGTTTGATTTAAATATGCCGAATCCTGAAATTCCTCCGTATGGCGGACGTGCGGACGATGCAGCAAGCGAGGCTATCGATACGGGCACCGGAATAACGGCGCCCGACGACGAAAATGCACTGGCGGCAGAGGATACCGCTTCTCTTTCGGACTTTGATGCCGAAGCGTCTTCCTCAAAGCAGGCACTTCCGAAAATGAGCCTTTCTCCGGAGAAGGAAACAACTTTATGCTTTATCGTTGTCGATTCAGACGGTACGGTCAGCCGGAAATTCGTTAAGCGGAACCTCCCAAAATCCGATTCCCCCCTCGCCGATGCCATCAATGCCCTGCTTGCAGGCCCCCTGCAATCCGAACAAGACAAAAACTGTATGTCGCTGATACCGCCGGGCGTGCGGCTTTTAGGCGCCTCCGTGAAAGACGGCGTTGCAATGCTCAACTTCAGCGAAACGTTTGAATTCAATCCGCTCGGCATAGAAGGCGTCATTGCGCAGCTGATGCAGGTTGTCTACACGGCAACCGAATTTTCAACCGTAAAAAGCGTTCAGTTTTTAATAGAAGGCGAGCACAAAGATTATCTCGGCAGCGAAGGCCAATGGATCGGAACCCCGCTTGCCCGCTCAAGTTTTTAATGCGCCGTCCTTGTAATAGGGGGTGGGGCGGACGGTGAAATTGTATTCTACAGACTTAAATTAGTCGGCCGTCCGCCTCCTGTTTTTGCCGGTGGCAAAAACAGGCAAGCTGGATCATATTGGACAAACTCGTTGCTGGTTGAAGCGCGGGGCGGATGATGGAATTGTATTCTACGGACTTAAACCGGTCGGGCGTCCGCCTCCTGTTTTGCCGCTAGGCAAAACAGAGGCAAGCAGGCTTGGTTTTCCACTCTTCGGCATCCACAACCTGCTAGCCGGTTTCACCCATGCGCAAATGGGAAACAGACAGCCTGCGAAAAAGTTGTATTTCTTCGCAGGCCAATTTTTCTCTCTGACATCCACGAGTCACTTCACTAGCCCATTTTACCCGTAGGCAAAAACAGGGGAGATTGCTTGTATCTGGCAAACTCGTTGCTCTTCCGCTGTTAAACAGACGGTCGGCGAAAAAGTTGTCCTTCTCCGCCGGCCAATTTTTCTCTCCGACACCTGCAATTTGCTAGCCCATTTTGCCCACAGGCAAAATGGGAAGCGGTCGGGGGTGGACGGAAAAATTGTATTCTACAGACTTAAACCGCTCTGCCGTCCGCTGCTAGTTTTTGCCTTAGGTAAAAACTAGCAAAGTCATTTCTCCGCCCGCCTGCCTCATACTTTAAACTTCCGCACCTCCGCTGCTAATCCTTCAATACTATCTTTATTCTTCCGCGCAAGCTCATTGACTTCCTGCACCGCATTGTTAATCTGCTGCACGCCCGCCGACATTTCATTCATCGAGTCCTTGATTTCTGCCGTCAACCGGTCGAGCTTTTGCATTTCTTGGGCGACGCCTTTGCCGCCGGTGAGCATTTCTTCGGAGCCGTCTTTGACTTCGGCGGTGACGGCGCTGATGGTTTTGATGGCGGCGAGGACTTCGCGGCTGCCGTTTTCCTGTTCTTTCATGGCCGACGTGAGCTCTGCGCTCATGCCGCGGACGTTTTCCGACAGCTGAAAGATGGCGTTGAACTTTTCTTCGACGGTTTTCGACGAGGCGGACAAACCGGCAATCTCGTCGCTGAGCTTCTTCAATGTGTCGGTGATGGCTTTTCCTTGTGCGCTTGACTCCTCCGCCAGTTTCCGGATTTCATCTGCGACGACGGCGAATCCTTTGCCCGCTTCCCCTGCGTGCGCGGCTTCGATGGCGGCGTTCATGGCGAGCAGGTTGGTCTGGCTCGCGATGTTCTGAATCACGCTCGACGCTTCGAGGAGGCCGCCGGAGGCTTCGGCAATTTTCTGCGTGACGGCGTTGGAAGTTTGCAAGGTCGTTTTACCTTCGGAGGTCGCGGTCGCGAGCTGTTTTACCATGTTGTCGCTCTTTTCAAGCGACTGTGTGATGGAGGCGATGTTGGCGACCATCTCCTCGACGGAGGCGGAGGACTGCACGACGCTCGCGCTCTGGCTTTCGATGCTGCCGTTGAGGTTCTCGATGGTGCGGATGATTTCTTCGACCGTTCCCGCCGTCTCGGTAACGCTTGCGGCTTGCGTCATCGCTTGCTCTTTCACGCCTTCGATGTTCGCGCTAATCTCGTTGAGCGCGCTCGCGGTTTCGGTCATGTTGCTCGACAATTCGTCACCGATCGACTGCATCACGCCGGAATTATCGTCGACGGACTTTATTGCCGACCCGATTTTTGCAATCGTCTGGTTGAAGTATTCGGAAAGGGACGTAATTTCGTCGTTTCCGGTAACCGGCAGACGCACCGTCAAATCGCCTTCGCCCTGCGCAATGCCTTGCAGCGCGTCGACCGTCGTCTGAATCGGCCGAACGATTTGGCGGGCGACCAGATAGACGACAATAATTGCCGCAAGCAATATCACAATACCGACAACGAACAGGGAATATCTTAAAGTCGTAATGGCACCCATAAATTCGTTCACCGGCGCCTGAATAATCACCGTCCAGCCGGTTGCGTTCATTTTTGCAAACGACGATATGTAATCGACTCCCTGATACTTCCAAAATCCTATGGAAGAACTCGTCGCCTGCAGCGCGTTCCGTTCAAAATCGGCAAGTGCACGGAGCGACGGATCGCTCTTTACCTTCTCCGCAATGTTTTCCTGCCGTTGCACCAACGCGGTATCCTTATCGGCAATCGTTACGCCGGTCAGTCCCAGCAGGTAGCATTCTCCGCTTTCGCCGACCGAAATATCGGCAATTTCGGTACAAAGCGTTTCGCCCGGCACGATGGCAATCAACGTACCGATCATAACATTGCGGTCATCGTAGATCGGAACCGCAAAGTCGAGCACCAGCTGTTTATAAACGGGAGATTGAAACGGCTCGGAGACATAATTTTTGCCAACCGCATTTCTAAACCACGAAAGCGCATTCATGTTGGAAACGCTTCCGTCGCTCAAATACACGGTGCCCTGCGAATCGATAAAATTCATCGCGATGATGCTCGGATCGAAGGTCGCTTCCTTGTCAAGCAGCTGTGTTTTTTGCAGATTGGAAAGGGTTCTGCTCTGTAATGCCGGCATCCGGGCAATCCCTTCGAGGAATTGGTACCACTGATTGATTTTGCCGTCGATAATTTCAGCAACATCGTCGGCTTTATCCGTCAGATGCTCCGTAATTTTTTCCATAACCGCTTTCCGCGCGGTATGTATCGCAATGACGGTTAATAACGCCGCCGACGCAAAAACAAGCAGCCCGAATATGGCCACCAATTTAGAGCGAATCGAAAACCGCTTCCCTCTATTCCGGAAAGTTAAGTTAGGGGGGGGTAACATACTTCTTTCTTCCATACGTGTCAAGCTCCTGCTTTTTATAAGATTTATACGTCAAAATATCTTAATTGCTCAGGCCGCGGATATGAGAATCAAAATATTTCGGGTATGGAAAACAGTATATTTCACAAAATCCATTTTTGCAAGGATTCCGATACGATTCCGTTGGAAAGGCGAGTTGTCATCGCGTTCTGCACGCCGACGTTTTTTTTTCACTTTTTCCCGCAGGAGCCCGCAAAAGCTTGGCCTTGAGCCTGACGATCTATTCGGTTTGCATATCTTTTAGATGCAAAATCCGCTGGTTAGAAGAACCTCTAAATTGTAACGCGATGTTTTTCAGCTCTTTGACAAAGGGGCCGTCTACCAGAACGTCGATACAGGAAAGCATCCGCGCGGTAAAGAGGGTGCGCTTGCGCCCTGATTCCGCTAAAAGATCGCGTTCAAGCACGTAGCCGGTGTAGCACCAGATATTCTTTTGGGGAAAGGCTGCGCGTACCCGCTCAAGAAACGGAGCGAGCGCGCGCTGGTTTTCTTCTTCAAAGGGTTCTCCGCCGAGTAGGCTCAGCCCGCTGATGAACGGAGGCGCGAGCGCTTCAAGAATCTCCGCTTCCGTTGCCGCGGAGAATTCTTTTCCGTAGCAAAAATTCCATGTTTCTTGATTAAAACATCCCGGGCAGCAATTCCGACAGCCGGAGACGAACAGCGCAACGCGCACGCCCGGCCCATTGGCAATGTCGGTTTTTTTTATGGCTCCGTAAAACACGGCTTCTCCTACAGGTGTAAAACGCGCTCTCTGATTTCCTGCGTCCGTCCTTGATTCCAGTACTGTGTTCCGATATAGCCGCAGGTGCGGCGCGCCACATTCATCGTCGTCTGATCGCGGTTGCTGCAGCTCGGGCATTCCCACACCAGTTTTTTATCTTCGTCTTCGATGATCTGAATTTCACCGGTGTAGCCGCATTTTTGGCAGCAGTCGCTTTTCGTATTCAGTTCCGCATACATGATGTTATTGTAGATATGCGTCAAAACGGCCATCACGGCAGGAATGTTGTTTTCCATATTCGGAACTTCGACGTAGCTCACCGCGCCTCCGGGCGACAATTCCTGAAACTGCGCTTCAAACGTGAGCTTGCTGAACGCATCGATCGGCTCGCGGACGTTTACGTGGTAGCTATTGGTGATGTAGTTGTGATCCGTAACGCCTTCAATGCAGCCGAACCGCCGCTTGAGGCATTTGGCGAATTTATACGTCGTGCTTTCAAGCGGGGTGCCGTAGATTGAAAAGGCAATCGACGTTTCCTTCCGCCAGCGGGCGCAGGCGTCGTTCATAAAACGCATGACGTCCAGCGCGAACGGCGTCGATTCCGGAGCGGTGTGCGGCTTTCCGGTCATGTAGCGGACGCATTCGCACAATCCTGCATAGCCGAGCGATATGGTCGAATACCCGTTGAACAGCAGCTTGTCGATTACTTCGCTTTTTTTGAGGCGGGCGATCGCACCGTTTTGCCAGAGAATCGGAGCAACATCGCTCGGAGTGCCAAGCAGGCGTTTGTGGCGCAGCATGAGCGCGCGGCGGCACAGTTCAAGCCGTTCGGAAAACAGCGTCCAAAACCGGTTCATGTCGCCGCCGGACGAGCAGGCAAGGTCGACCAAATTGAGCGTTACGACTCCCTGATTAAAGCGGCCGTAGAATTTCGGCTGTGCGTTTGCATCCCGGTACACCGTCAAAAACGAGCGGCAGCCCATGCACGGATAACAGCAGCCTTCTTTGAGCTCTTTCATCTTTTTTTCGGAAATATAATCGGGAACGAGCCTCCGAGCGGTACAGCGCGCGGCAAGTTCCGTCAAGGCGTAGTACGGCGCGCCCGGCGTAATGTTGTCTTCTTCCAGCACGTAAATGAGCTTCGGGAAAGCCGGCGTTACCCAGTGGCCTTCCTCGTTTTTTACTCCTTGCAGCCGCTGGCGCAGTACTTCTTCGATGATGAGCGCAAGATCGGCTTTTTCCTTGTCGTTCCGCGCTTCGTTTAAATACATGAAGACCGTTACGAACGGACTTTGCCCGTTTGTCGTCATCAGCGTAACGACTTGATATTGAATCGTCTGCACGCCGCGCGTAATTTCGTCTTTGAGCCGGCTTTGCACCATCTGATTGAATTGCGCTTCCGTAAACGGAGTGCCGGAACTTTCTTCGACGGCGCAAAGCTCCCGCCGGATTTTTTGCCGGCTGACTTCAATAAACGGCGCAAGGTGCGTCAGCGAGATGCTCTGTCCGCCGTACTGGGAGGAGGCAACTTGCGCAATAATCTGTGTCGCGATGTTGCACGCCGTCGAAAACGAATGCGGACGGTCTATTTTGGTACCGCTGATAACCGTTCCGTTTTGCAGCATATCTTCCAAATCGACCAGATCGCAGTTATGCATGTGCTGCGCAAAATAATCGGCGTCATGAAAGTGAATGATACCGTCTTCATGCGCTTTTACGATGTCCTCATCGAGTAAAAAGCGGCGCGTTATGTCCTTGCTGACTTCTCCGGCCATGTAATCGCGCTGAACGCTTACCACCGTCGAGTTTTTGTTGGAGTTTTCCTGCTTGACTTCTTCGTTTTCGCATTCAAGGAGCGTAAGAATCTGTTTGTCCGTCGAATTGGCCTTCCGCATCAAGGCGTGGCGGTAGCGGTAAGTGATGTACACCTTTGCGACCGTAAACGCGCCCGCTTCCATAATTTCGCGTTCCACCAGATCCTGAATCGCCTCTACGCCGATCTGCCCGTCCCGTTCGGCGCAGCTTTGCGCAACCTTTCCGGCAATCGCCTGTATCTGCGCTTCGGAAAGTTGTTCCTGCGCCGCAACCGTTGCGTTCGCCTTTGACACCGCTGACGATATTTTGTTTATGTCGAATACGGCTTCTTCTCCGTTTCTCTTTATGATCTTCATTTTGTCGCCCCTTTATTGCGGCGCTTCCTGCACCGCTGCGTAAATTATAAGACATACACCATATATAGCGCATGTGATAGGCGTATCATACTATCAGTAGCGTATATTGTCAACGAAAGCGATTTTTGCGCATTTTTCCGTCAAAGCGAATGCGTCGTCTGTGCGTTTTGCGTATAGATGCTTCGTAGCGCCTTTCATGCGCTATTCTATAATCTTCGGCACATTTTATTTTTCGCTCCGCCTTTACCGCTCCGTTTTTAAGCGTTCTCCTCCATTTTATTGCCTTCCGGCGCGGACTTCTCTTGCATGCGGATTATGCGCTCTTCGGAAATCGGATATTTTCCGTAAAAACTTCCGCAAGTTTATTGCATTTTGTTGAATTTACCTTACAATAGCCCTATGACGTTCATTAAGAATTTGGTTGAGTATTATGACGAGTTGTATCCGGTAAGCGGTCCTATGAAAAAGTTTTATGCAAAATTCATGGAACAATATCCGGCCCCGCCGAAATTTCTGCATGTTGCGTCCGGAACGGGAAGTTTTGAATTTGAATTGGCAAGACTTGGCGGAGATGTAACGGGGATTGAGGTTTTTCAGCCTCTTTTGACTTCTGCAAATTTAAAACGCAGGAATCAAATGCTGGCGGTGAGGTTTTTCAAGCTGTCGACGCTTGAGATGGGGCGTTTTTTGGGGCAGAAATTTTATAATGTCATTTCCTGCCTGCATAACCGCCTTGCGTTTATTCATGACGTTGAGCGAATGAAAAATTTTTTCTCGGATTGCCGTGCGCTTATGACGGACGGCGGTACCTTAGTTCTTCAACTGTACAATTACAAAAATATTAAAAGCGGCTTGGCCGATTGGATTCCGCCGAAGACGAGCATTCGCGCGGCCTTGTACACGGCTGTCGGGCAGGCAAGAGACGGAAGCGCGTTTATCAATCAGGAGCTTGAAACGGGCAACGGCCGGATTATCCCGATTCTGCAAAATGAAAGCATTTATCCGGTAACGGCGGAAGAGCTTGCAGGGTTTGCAAAAAAGGCAGGATTTTCAGAGTGCGCGTTCTATTCCGATTTTGAAGGCGCAGCCTTTCGCGAAAATGCGCCGGAACTCATTTGCGTTGTCAGCTAGCGGAACCGGTCGTACACGGTCGCCGCTCGGCTTCCGGCTTTTGGAACACCGCCAAATTTCGCTCCCGTTCCGCTAAAAACGGTACGTGGAGCGGAATTATTTTATACTCGTCAATGTGCGCCCCCGCCATTTCCGCGCGTATGTTTTCGCGTTTCGCTTTGTAGGCGGCAAGAAACCCGTTTGTTTTTATGAGGCGGAGGAGCGTTTTCGTCATTTTTTGATCGAGCGGGCGGAATGCGCGGAAAACGGCGATGTCAAAAGATTCTGCCTCAACTTTTTCCGCCTCCGCTTTTAGCACCCTTACATTGGAAAGGCCAAGCAACGCCGCTTCGTTTTCCAAAAAGGCTGCGCGTTTATCCATCCGCTCAACAAGGGTAAAGCGAATGTCCGGAAGCGCTGCCGCAAGCGGAATGCCGGGAAGCCCGCCTCCAGATCCGATGTCGCCGATTGCAGCAGGCGTTGCAGGATTTACCTGCGCGGCAAGCGCGGCAATATGCGCGTATGCGGCAAGACTGTCGAGGATATGACGGACGGCAAGTTCATCGTAATCGCTCGTATTCGTCAAGTTGTATGCACGGTTGAACAAAATCAACTCGCGGATATAGGTATCCAGCTTCGGAAGGAGCGTCCGGATCCGCGCTGAAGGAATGCCGAGCGCTTCAAGGCCGGCCGGTAATTTTCCGTATTCGGCCATTTACTTTGCGCCGCCAATGTCCAACAGCAAATCGGCCGTAACGCCTCCGTTCATAACTCGTAAAGAAACAAGATTGCCTGTTTTCTCCGCGGTAAGCCCCTGCTCTTTTGCAAGGCGATGTACCGGGGATACCGGATCCGGTTGCATCTGCAACACTGCGGGAATGACCGTATAGCCGTTTCCGCTCCCCCCTCCGGCCGCCGCTTTAAAGAGCAAATAAAATGTTTCGCTGCGCTGCCCGCCATCGGTTGCGTAATTCCGGTCGGCAGTCAGTAAAAATGTGCCGTCAGCTTCCGGTTTGCTAAAGTAGATTGTCTTGCAGGATGCTAGAATATCCGAGCCGTTGATCATAAAGCGGAGGATTGCCGGAGAGATAGGCTGATGCAGCTTGTCTGCCGCGCCGGTCGAACGGTTTTGCACCGCCGAGCCGCGCGTATTGCCGTTTAATTGTTTTTTTAAGTCGGCAATTTCAGTCAAAATCGTTTGCAGGATCGGCGCATTTCCTTCCGCAGTTGCGGCGGTTTTTGGAGCGGACGCATTACCGATAAGGCCGTAAATGCCGCTGAAAAGTCCGCTTTGGCTGAGCGCGCTAACATCCGCCGCGCTCGGATAGTTTCCGTCAAGCGTATCCGAAAGCGTTGCGCGAAGATTTGGAACAGTCGGAGCTGCCGGATTGCCGACACCGTGCGGAGTTGCGGGAGTTTTAGTATCGTTCGAGGGGCTCGCGGGTTGCTCCCGCCGCTCATAGATTTTCCCCGGCGTGTAAAAAGAGCCGCCCATACTCGGAGAGCTGATTGCAGGCATCTCGATTCCGGAAATCGTCGGCGGAAGCGGCATCGTGATTGCGTTTTCCGTCTTCGCCGCCTGAGCGGCAAGGCAGAGTACAAGAAGCGCCTGAGCCTGTTTCGGCATATATTTAAAGCATCGCAAGGCTTTCCTCCACAAATTCCAGCCGTTTAGAAAGCTGGTCAATCGTTTTTTCGAGGCGCGATTTTTCGCGTTCAAGTTTTTCTTTCGGCGAAACATGTTTGTCCGTTTCCGCCTTTTGCTTCATAAGCGCACGAACGCCGACCGGCCCCTTGCCGTTGAGAAATTCACTTTCGGCTTGGTCTCTCTCATCTTTTTTCCGCACGGACGCAACAATCTTCATGTTGTCAAAGCCGATTGCAGGATTGACGCCCGCCGCCGCCACTTTGCTGATGTCCTTCGCGCTGCTTCGCGGAATGCAGAGCACCCGATCGATGTAATCTTCGTAGCGGATGTGCGCTTGCTCGCACAATTCATGCGCACGGATGAGCAATTTTCCGAACTCCTGCATGAGCTTGCCGTTTGCTTCAAGATAGTCCTTGCGGATTTTTTCGGTCAGCTCAGTCAGCTCCGGCGAATTTTCGAGCGAGAGCGAATAGTAGCCCTTCTCTTCCGCCGCCGTCAAAAGCCCGTCGAACTTCGCCCAAAACGCTTGGCTGTGAATCTTCGAGTTATACGGGGCGTTCGGATTTCCCGTCGTCTTAAAAAGCTCTTCGGCCACAAGATGATGCGTGTATTCGTGCACCGCCGTGTAAATGAGCTGGTTATCGGTCTGAAAATTCTTATTGTGCAGCAAAATCTCATGCGTATCCGGCTGATAAAGCCCATTCACCCGCCGACTCTCTTTGCCCGTTTGCGTCACCGTAAAATCAATTTCCGTCGGCGCAATATCGAGCAATATTTCCTTAATCCGTGCATTGTCCATAGTTAGCGTGACTGTACCACATTTTGAAAGCCGTTGTCATCATATTGCATAAGAAGCGTATCGGAAAAGAGAGGAATTAGAAGGATACGGGAACGAGGGAGAGGCCGCATTTGAGCGAATGCCGCCTGTTTCTATTTGCGGACGACAAAGTGGGAGCGGAGTTCGTCTGTACCCGGATGAACGATAATGAGGTGTCGCCTGCGCTCAAGGAGGGATGCGCCGACCCATGCGATTGCTTCTATTGGAGGCTGGCAAGATGGGAGCGGACTTATTCTGTGCCTGACGGATGATGATGAGGCTCTGTCTGTGTTCATGGGGAATGCCGCTGGATAAATGAGAGTGCCCTGCCGCTTAAGCGAGGCCTCAGGTTTCCATGAGCGGACGGAAAACCGGCAGCAGACTTCTTCTGTGCTCGGACGGATGATAATGAGGTGGCGCCTGCGCTCAAGAAGCTGTTTAAACTCTTCTAAGCAGCAGTGATATAAAAGTCAGAATCATAAATTACAGTGCGGTATTATGCTTTCTCTCGCAGTTTTTCCAAAACCTGCGTTGCTTTTCAAGCCATGCAAAACTTCTTTCTACAATCCAGCGTTTAGGAATTACTGTGAATGTATGTAATTCATTGCGCTTGGCTATTTGTACCGTTACCTCTTCGCCCAGAACTGTCTTGACCCCATCGGCAAACGGCGTTCCGCTATAGCCGCCATCACACAAAATGATTTTCACTTCCGTCAACTCATTTTTATTTTGATCAAAAGCGAGCAACATGCTATGTCTGTCGGTAACATTGGCTGCCGTTATGGTAAGCGCATACAGAAAACCTTGCGTATCGACTGCAATGTGACGCTTTATCCCGATATCTTCTTGCCCGCATAGTATCCTTTCGGCACTGTCGGTATTTCTAACGTTCTGCGCATCGACCATAAGAAAGCTCGTCTTGCAGGACTTGCGCCCCCTTTTATACGATCCTTGCCAATTAATTTTTTTAAGCACTGGTGTAAACGGCTCACGTTTCCATCCTGTGGCTTATTCCATATGCTAAAATAATAGCAGACGGTATGCCATTTGGGAAAACCGTCCGGTAGCATACGCTACTGACAGCCGCTTTTTGGAGGTATAATATGGCTCAAAATATTTCATATAGGTCGACTTTCTTCGAATTGTTCGCTCGTTATGTCAGTTGGATACTTCTCCTATTCTTGCATTATAGCTTATTTCTTAGATCTTAAACAGGTTCTGACAAATAAAAATCACCGCGCAATAGGTGACGGCGAACGTACAGATTCCCGATACACCGGCCATGCTCCGAGCGGCAAAGTCGCCTCAGCAGGCATCGGTTGCACAGTCGCCCCATCTCCCCGCACGGCACTATCGGCAGATGGCACATGCCGATTCAGTCAACCGGCAGCCATACCGGCAACTTCACTTGCACGCCGACTGCCTCGACGCCAAGTCTACAAAAAGCCCACCCCTACACTGTGACGTAAGCCGCCTCCAAGCCGCCCAGTCGATCTGACAAATAAAAATCACCGCGCAACAGATAGCAGCGAATGCACAGATTCCCGACGCGCAGACTATCTACCAAGCGACAACATTGCTCTCTGTTGCCAGCACAGCCGCCCCCTCACCCGCATGGCACCGCACTCGGACGTATGCCCTTCCTGACAGATGGCAGCCGATCCGGAAGCTTCCCTCGCACGCCGACGGTCCCTCCGCAGGCATCGCTTTCACGGCCGCCCCTCTCTAGCATGGCCACCGCACTCGAACGTATGCCCTTCCTGATAGGCGGCAACCGATCCTGCAGATTCCCTCCCACGCCGACAGCACCCTCCGCCAAGTCTACAAAAAGCCCACCCCTACACTCTAACGCAGGCCTCCCAAGCCGCCTGAGGGCCCCCGCCCAACCGCTCTGACAAATAAAAAGCGTCGCGCAATAGGTGACGGCAAACGTACAGATTCCCGATACACCGGCCATGCTCCGAGCGGCAAAGTCGCCCCAGCAGGCATCACGTTCACAGCCGCGCCCCTCTCCCGCATGACACCGCACCCGGAGGGAGGCCCTTCCCGACGGCGGCAACCGATCCGGTGCTTCCCTCGCTTACATTGCCTTCAGTGCCGCCTCCAAGCCGCTGCGGAATTGCCCGAGCACTCTGACAAATAAAAAAGCGCTCCGCAACAGGTGGCGGTGAACGTACGGATTCCCGGCACGCAGGTCATGCTCCAAATGGCAAAATCACCCTCCACCGAAATCGCTTTCACGGCCGCGTCCCTCTCCCGCATGACTGCCGTACTCGGACGTATGCCCTTCCTGACAGGCGGCAGCCGATCCGGAAGCTTTCCTCCCAAGCCGTCTGCTGAACCACCCTCCCGCCCAGTCGATCTGACAAATAAAAATCACCGCGCAACAGATGGCGGCGAACGTACGGCTTCCCGTCACGTGTCGAACGGCAACATTGCCCTCCGCGGGCATCACATTCACGGCCGCCCCCTCTCCCGCATGGCACCGCACCCGGACGGATGCCCTTCCCGACAGGCGGCAGCCGATCCGGCGGCCTCTCCCGCACGGTGCCGCCGACCGGAGGCGTCCCGTTCGGCGGTGCGCTATTCTTCGATTCCCGTGACGGTGTAGTCGAGATTTTCGACTGCGGCTTTTAGGGTTTCAGCGGGGATGTCGGCGCGCATGGTGACGAGGGCGGTTCCGGCTTTGCTGCTCGGGACGGCGCTTTCAACTCCGTCAAGTTTTTCAAGCGCCTGTTTTACGCGCGCTTCGCAATGGGTGCACATCATGCCTTCGATTTTCAGCATCTTTTTCATCGTTTGACCTTCCTTATTGGTATTTCCTACTGCATTGAACGCTTTCTCGTCAATGCGCTTTTTCATTTTCCTTTCCTGTCGGCTCGTGCGCACGTTAAACAGATTGAGCCTGAGCGCATTCAGCACGACGCAAAAGCTCGACAAGCTCATAGCCGCCGCGCCGAACATGGGATTGAGCGTCCAGCCGAAGAGCCGGATATACGCTCCGGCTGCAAGCGGAATGCCGATGACATTATAAAAGAACGCCCAAAAGAGATTTTCACGAATGGTACGCAACGCGGCGCGGCTTAACGCAATAGCCGTCGGCACATCGTCAAGCCGCCCGTTGATGAGCACGACCGCCCCCGATTCGACGGCGATGTCTGCGCCCGCTCCGATGGCAATGCCCGTGTCGGCGCACACAAGAGCCGGCGCATCGTTGATGCCGTCGCCGACCATTGCCGTTTTTCCGAGCCGCTTAAGCGCTTCGATGATTGCGGCTTTGCCGTCGGGAAGAACGCCTGCAATCACGCGGTCAACGCCGACCGCTTTACCGATCGCTTGGGCCGTCCGCGCATTGTCTCCGGTCAGGAGCACGGTTTTAATGCCCATCGCGCGTAGGCGCCGCACTGCCGCCGCGCTGTCGTCTTTGACTGTATCCGAAACGGCAATCATGCCGAGCAGCCGTCCATTGCGCGAAAACAAAAGCGGCGTCTTCCCTTCGGAAGAAAGCGCGTCCAGCATCTCCTGCATCCGGCCGGAAATGCGCACGTTTTCCGAAATAAAATTGCCGTTCCCGCCTGCAGCCGCCGCTCCTTCAATCTTTGCGCGCACCCCGTTCCCGCTTAGCACGGAAAAATCCGTAACGGAAGACGGATGCACGTTCCGCTCAGATGCCGCTTGCACGACCGCTTTGGCCAGCGGATGCTCGCTTTTGACTTCAAGGCTCACGGCCGTTTGCAGCAATTCGCGTTCCGTCACACCCTCCGCCGGAACGATGTCGGTTACCGTAGGCCGCCCTTCGGTGACGGTACCGGTTTTATCGAGCGCGACAATCCGCACCTTTCCCGCGTTTTCCAGCGCTTCGGAGGTTTTAAACAGAATGCCGTTCTTCGCGCCGATGCCTCCAGCAACCATGATGGCGACAGGAGTAGCGAGCCCGAGCGCGCACGGGCAGCTGATGACCAGCACCGAAATACCGCGCGCAAGCGCAAACGAAAAGTCCCTTCCTGCCAAAAGCCACGCGGCGCTCGTCAAAAGCGCAACCGCAATGACCGCCGGCACGAAAATACCGCTTACGGTGTCGGCAATCTTTGCCGCCGGCGCCTTCGTTGCCGCAGCATCGCTTACCAGATCGATTATTTTTGCGATTGCCGTATCCGAACCGGTACGGAGCGCCCGGCACTTGAGAAAACCGCTCATATTGATCGTCGCAGCGCGTACGCGATCGCCTATGCCTTTATCGACCGGCAGACTTTCTCCAGTCAAAGCGGATTCATCGACGGCGGCCGAACCTTCGGTAATCACGCCGTCAGCGGCAAAACTTTCTCCCGCCCGCACAATAAACGTCTCTCCCGCCGTCAGTTCCTCCGCCGGAATGACGATTTCCGCGCCGTCGCGTTCCACGCAGACCGTTTTCGGCGAAAGCGCCATCAGCTTTTTCAGCGCCGTCGTCGTTTTTCCCTTCGCCCGCGCTTCAAGGAGCTTTCCGACCGTGATGAGCGTTACAATCATTGCCGCCGATTCAAAATACAGACCGTGCAGGCGCATTGTCCGCCGTCCGGATTCAGGCAGGTCGGCCGCCATCGCAAACAGCACGGCAACGCTCCACGCAAAAGCCGCGCCGGATCCGAGCGCAACGAGCGTATCCATATTCGGCGCGCGCTTCATCGCGCTTTTCAAGCCGCCGATAAAAAATTTCTGATTTATGACGAGAACGGCCGCACAAAGGAGCAGCTGCGTAAGCCCCTGCAAAAGCGCATTGCCCGCAAGCGTTTCCGGCAGCGGAAGATGCCCCATCGTCTGTCCCATAGAAAGGTAGAGGAGCGCGGCCGAAAAAACAAGCGAAGAAGAAAGGCGCCGAAGGAGCGAAGACGTCTCTCCATCTAAAATCGCATCTTCCAAAGGCGCATGCCGCCCCCTCCGGAAGGAAGCGCCGAGAGCTTCGGACGCGCCGTAGCCGGCATCCTCCACCGCCTTAATGACCGCAGCCGCCGCAGCATCGCCTTCAACGCGCAGCGAATGGGTGAGCACATTGACCGCGCAGCTTTTGACGTCGGCTACTTGGGAAACCGCCTTTTCGACCCGCGCGCTGCATGCGGCGCACGACATGCCGGTAACATCATATTTTTTCATCGCGCGCCTATTCGATTTTCGTTACGGCAAATCCGCCCTTTTCGATCGCCGCCTGCAAAACGGCATCGTCAATGTGCGCATTCAGCTTTACAAACGCCGTTTTATCGGTCAGATTCGCCTCTGCGGCAGCGCCTTCAAGCGCGTTGAGCTGCGCTTCAACTGCCGCTTTATCGCTTTCCGAACGCATACCGTCGATATGAATCGTCTTTACGCCGACAATCTTTCCTGAAAGCGTCTTCTTTGCAGGCTTTACCGCGCAACTCTTTCCCCAACAGCACGGACAGCCGAATTTCAGCCGCACCGCGCCGACAAGCAGAATGACGCCCAAAATAATAATCCCGTTTTTCATGCAGAGCCTCCTACTTCTCTTCTATTTTACATAAAAAGATACGAACGAAGGGCGGCCGCAAACAAGCAAAATTGACCGGCGCAGTTGCCGCTCCGTCCGCCGATTCGGAAAATCGATCGCTCGCCCTCTCAGAAAAAAAGCGAAAAGCGCTAATTAAAAGGAAAAGGCGTTACGCATCGTTCGGTGCGGATCGGGAATTTGAGGAGCGGTATGCAGATATATAGTTTTTCGCCGTTTGGGTATGAAGGCGCGCTCGTTACGGTCGAGGTGGATTTGAAGCGAGGCATTCCCGCCGTCGATGTGGTAGGGCTTGCTGACAGCGCGGTCAAAGAGGCGCGGGAGCGGATGCAGGCGGCGGTGCGGAATTCCGGTTTCGATTTTCCGCCGGAACGGGTGCTCATTAGCCTTTCGCCGGCCGACTTGAAAAAGGAGGGAGCGGGCTTTGATCTTCCGATTGCGCTTGCCGTGCTCAGGGCAAAAAAAATGCACGATGAAAAAATTGCGTGCACGGCTGCCGACGGAGAGCCGGTACTGGTGATGGGAGAGCTGGAACTTTCCGGCAGAGTGCGGCCGGTGCGCGGGGTACATGCTGCTGTTTCGACGGCCGCTGCTGAGGGCATTGCGCGCTGCATTGTGCCTGCGGCAAATGCTGCAGAAGCGTGCGGCGTTACGGGCGTCCGCGTGTTCGGCGCGGACAATTTGGCGCAGGCTTTTTCCGCATTATACGATTTGTCGCTCTTTGAGGCGCATACGGCGCGTGCGGACTCGGGAACGGACAGCCTTACCGACGGGTTTGAATCGGTGGAGGGCGTGCTCTTTCAGGCGGCGGACGCTTCGATGGAATTCGCCGATGTCAAAGGGCAGCGGACAATGGTGCGCGCGCTCCAGCTTGCGGCAGCCGGAGGACATAATTTTATTGCGGTCGGCGCTCCCGGCTGCGGCAAAACGATGGCGGTGCAAAAGATACCGGCGCTCATGCCGCTTTTGACGGTGGAAGAAGCGCAGCCGGTTACGCGCATTTATTCGCTTGCAGGTCTCATTCCCCCATCAAATCCGCTCATTCGCATTCCGCCGTTCAGAACGCCGCACCAAACGGCGAGCATCGAAGGCATTTGCGGCGGCGGGCCGTATTGCCGTCCCGGAGAAGTTTCGCTTGCCGACAAGGGGATTTTGTTTTTGGACGAAGCTGCAGAATTTAAAACATCCGTTTTGCAGATGCTGCGCGTACCGCTTGAAAACGGCCGCATTACGCTGGCGCGCGCCGGACGTTCAACCGTTTTTCCGGCGGACTTTCAGCTTTTTATGGCGGCAAATCCCTGTCCGTGCGGCAATTTCGGGTCGAAAACGAAAACCTGCCTGTGCAGCGCGCGCGCAATCGGTCTTTATTGGAAGAAATTTTCCGCGCCGCTTTTAGACCGCATCGATTTACGCGTCAATGTCGAAAGCGAAACCAATGCGGACGAAAAGCGCGGAAGCTCTACCGCAGAACTCAGGAAGGGCATTGCCCGTGCCGTAGTTGCCCAGCGGAAGCGGCAGGGCAAAAAGAACGCAAAGCTGACGCCGCACGAAATTGCAGCATTTTGCCCGACGGAATCCGACGCAGACGACGCGCTCGAAGGCGCTGCAACGCGCTACGAGTTTTCGCCGCGCGCCATCGCAAGCTGCCTGAAAATCGCCCGCACCGCCGCCGACATCGACGGCAGCGCCCGCATATGTATGCGGCATATCGCAGAAGCAATCGGCTTTAGAAAAACATTCAACGACTTTCTGTTTTCAGCCGGCTAACGCGCGGGCGCGGGGCACCGTCTGACAAGCGGACAAGACTACCGCCGGTTAAATGCCCGCCTTTCCGCCGCGCCCCGTTCTTGTTATCCGGCATTTTTTATCCTATAATGCGCGCCGAAAGCGGATCGGGCGCGTCCTCCGGTGAAGCTCCGGCTTTTTACCGGCCGCGCGGACATCCGCATTATTTTTAGCGAAGAGCTTTTTGGTGGTATGGCATGGCTTACGAAGTAACCGCTTCTCGGCGGCGGCCGCAGCGTTTTGAAGACCTTGCAGGTCAGGAATTCGTTGCGGAAACGCTCAAAAATTCGATACGGACGGGGCACATTGCGCACGCCTATCTGTTTGCCGGGCCGCGCGGATGCGGCAAAACTTCTACAGCGCGCATTTTGGCAAAGGCGCTCAACTGCCAGTCGGAGCCGAATCCCGTTTTTACGCCGTGCGGCCGCTGCGAGTCGTGCCGGGCGATTACCAACAGTTCCGGCATCGATGTCATCGAAATCGACGGCGCATCGAACACCAGCGTAAACGATGTGCGTCAAATTAAAGACGAAGTGCTCTTCCCTCCGAACACCAGCCGCTACAAAATCTATATCATCGACGAAGTGCACATGCTTTCCACGAGCGCGTTCAATGCGCTGCTGAAAACCATTGAAGAGCCGCCGCCGTACGTCATTTTTATTTTTGCGACGACGGAGCTGCAAAAAGTTCCGGCGACCATAAAAAGCCGCTGCCAGCAATATAATTTCCGGCTGGTCGGAGCCGAAAAACTCAAATCGCTGCTTTCCGAAGCGGCCGGAGAACTCGGCATAAGCGCCGACGATGCGGCGCTCTACTGGATTGCGCGGGAGTCGGGCGGTTCCGTCCGCGATGCGTACACGCTCTTCGATCAAGTGGCGGCATTCAGCGAGGGGCAAATAACGTATGAAAAAATCCGCGACAAGCTCGGGCTTGTGGGCATCGACCGGCTCAACGCGCTTTTTGAAGCGTGCACGGAGGGGAATGCGGACGCTGCCGTCGGCCATATCGATTCCTTCCTTGATGCAGGCGTTTCGATTGAACAGCTGATTACAAACGCCGCCGACTACATTCGGAGCATTTTGCTGATTAAAAACGGCATTACGCGGGAAGCCCTGCTCGGTCAGCCGCGCGACAAATTCAGTTCCGCCGTTCTTGCCTCGTGGAACACCGTGCAGGCCGAGCGCGCGCTCTCGCTGTTTTTGCAATTATACCGCGACATGCGCTATTCGATTTCGCCGCGCTACGAACTTGAACTTGCGTTCAGCAGACTGTGCTGGCTGAAAGAGTATATTTCTCCGGCGGAAGTAAAGGCCGCCGTCGATGCCGCAGCGCATTTGTTTTTGCCGAACGGTCGGCCGACGCAGCAGAGCGCAACAGGCGCGGCGGGAAACCGGACGGCGATCGAAGCGGAACAGATGCCCACCCCTGCCGCCGAGCCCAATCGCAATCCGCAGCCGCCACTGCGCCGTCCAATGCCGCCCGGAATGCCGCAGTTTTCCGCACTGAGCGCCTTGCAGCATCCGGAGCCGGAAGCGCTGCAATCCGATGCACGCGCAACTCCGAGCGGAATGCCGACTGCGCCGGGTGCGTACGCAACTCCGCAGTCGGCGACCTCATTCGCCATGCCACAGACGCAGCAAGAACAGGGGCCGGCAACTCCGAGCGGAATGCCGACTGCGCCGAGCGCGTACGCAACTCCACAGACGGCGACGCCTTCACTCGCCATGACGCACGTGCAGCAGGAACAGCCTCCGATAACTCCAAGCGGAACACCAAATCCGCCGAGTGCATACGCAGCTCCGCAGACGGCTGCGCCTCAAGCTGCCATGACGCAGATGCAGCAGGAACAGCCTCCGCTAGTTCCGAGCGGAACGCCAAATCCGCCGAGTGCGTACACACCTCCGCAGACACCGGCACCGCAAGCCGCCATGCCACAGACGCAGCAGAAACAGGCTTCAGCAGCTCCGAGCGGAATGCCGAATCCGCCGAGTGCATACGCAACTCCGCAGACACCGGCACCGCAAGCCGCCATGACGCAGACACAGCAGGCACAAGCTCCGCTAGTTCCGAGCGGAACGCCAAATCCGCCGAACGCGTATGCACCTCCGCAGACGACAGCACCTCAAGTTGCCATGACGCAAACACAGCAGGAACAGACTCCGGCAACTCCAAGCGGAATACCAAATCCGCCGAGCGCATACGCAACTCCACAGACGGCCGCGCCTCAAGCCGCCATGACGCAGACACAGCAGGCACAAGCTCCGGCAGCTCTGAGCGGAACACCAAATCCGCCGAACGCGTACGCAACTTCGCAGACACCGGCACTGCAAGCCGCCATGACGCAAATGCAGCAGGGACAAGCTCCGGCGATCCCAGTCGGAACACCCAATCCGCCGAATGCGTATACAACTCCGCAGACACCGGCACCGCAAGCCGCCATGACGCAAGCGCAGCAGAGACAGGCTCCGGCAGATCCGAGCGGAACGCCAAATCCGCCGAGCGCATACGCAACTCCGCAGACGGCGACCTCATTCGCCATGACGCAGACGCAGGGCGACTATCCGGATGACGCTTCCAGTGCGGCCGGAGATGCGGAACGGAGCGCGAGTGAGGTTATGGCGTATGCGGATACGAGCGCATGGGAGCGCGACGCGGAAGGCGACGTACATGAAAGCAACGTTTCGTTTACCGCGCCCGACGGCAGTTCCATCACGATGGGAAAGCTCTACGGGGCGGTCATCGCGGAGCTTGCGGTCGACAATGCGGGACTGGGCGCGGCGTTAATGCGCACCAGATGCTGGAATCTGAACGGCGCCGTCATTTCCGCAACCATCGAAACCGAATACCAAAAAAGTTTTATCGAGCGGGAAAAAAGCCGGATCCTTGCCATCATCGACCGCCATTGCCATGCGCCCATGCAGTTTGAAATTACGGTGGAGCCGGAAAAACAATCGGAGAAGCCGGAAGAGCTTCCCCTGCAAGTAAAAATTCTTTGCAATGCATTCAAAGGCTCCGTCCTTTGATTTCCAAATACGAGCGAAAAAGGAGGAATACGATGAATCCATTTGAATTGCTGAAAAATACGAAGCTGATAAAGGAGCAGGCCGAAAAGCTCCAGCGCGATCTTGAATCGCTCCGGGCGGAAGGTTCCGCCGGCGGAAAAATGGTAACCGTCGTTATGAACGGTAAATTTGAAATGATGGCCATCACACTTGACCCGCTGTGCGTCGACAATCGGGACATCAAAATGCTTGAAGATTTAATTATTGCAGCCCAGCGCGATGCCGTGCAAAAAATGCAGGAATGCATAAAGGAGCATAGCGGCAGCTTTTTGCAGGATTTCAATCCTGCGGACTTGGGGCTTGCATGACAACGATCATGGACGGCCTTACGCAGTCGCTCTCCCGCCTTCCCGGAATCGGAAAAAAGAGCGCGGCGCGCATCGTCAACTACCTGCTGCGCTCCGATCCCGCTTACGTGCAAACGCTCGCGCACCAAATCGGCGCCCTGCAAGCGCACATTAAGCCGTGCGCGGTATGCGGCGCGTGGACGGAAGAGGAGGAATGCGCGATCTGCGCAAATACGCAGCGGGATCATTCAATCATCTGCGTCGTCGAACAAGCGCAGGATGTCGAAACGATCGAATCGGCCGGCGGCTATACCGGCGTCTTCCACGTGCTCGGCGGCGTTATCGCCCCGCTTGAAGGCGTCGGCCCCGATCGGCTCAACATCGACTCGCTGCTTAAACGCATAAAATCCGGCGCGGTCGCCGAAGTCATACTCGCCACAAACCCGACTTTTGAAGGTGATTCCACCGCGCTCTACCTGCACCGCCTTTTAAGCGCGAACGCCGGCATCAAAATTACCCGCCTTGCAACCGGCATCCCGGTCGGCGGCGACTTAGAATACGCCGACAAATTAACCCTCGCGCGCAGTTTCCGGGGGCGCATGGAAATCGGATCGCTGTAGAAGCGGATCTATCGGCGCAAAAAGCGTACAAGATGCGCCTTACGCGCCCGATTCCGAGCGGCTTTTCGGCATGCGCTTTGTAACATCTTTCAAATCCGTTTTTTGTTTTAAAAACAGATTCATTCTGGAGGTTATCGCATATGAAATCTTGGACAAAATATTTTCTGGGCATTGCGGCGGCAGCGGCGCTTTCATTCGGATTCGTGTCGTTTTCATGCAGAAAGACGGCAGTCAAAGGAACGGCCGGCACCGCCTACGCCGAAACATCCGCAGGAAAAAACGATGCGTCCGATTTAAAAATCGTCGAAGCGGTGCAAAACTCCTTCCGCTCGATAAGCAACGTCTTGCTCCCGTCGGTTGTCGAAGTCGACGTTACCGAAACAAAAACAATGTCGGCCGATCCGTTTGAAAATTTCCGCTTTTTCTTTTTCGGGACGCCGAATCAGGACGGAAGCGGCGAAGACGGCGGCAAAAAACGCAAGTATGAGCAAAAGGGATTGGGCTCAGGCGTCATTGTGCGGAGAACGGGCGACACCATTTACGTGCTGACGAACAATCACGTTGCCGGAGATGCGACAAAAATTTCGATTAAGCTCAACGATGAACGCGAATTCGAAGGCAAACTGGTCGGTTCGGATGAACGCATGGACATTGCGCTCGTCTCCTTTGAGTCCTCCGACAAATCGATACCGGTCGCCACGCTCGGCGATTCGGATGCGGTGCAGACCGGCGACATCTGTCTGGCATTCGGCGCGCCGCTCGGCTACAGCCAATCCGTTACGCACGGCATCGTCAGCGCGACGGGACGCTCCGGTAACGGCATCGGCAACATCAACGACTTCATCCAAACGGACGCCGCAATCAATCAAGGCAATTCCGGCGGCCCGCTGGTCAACATCTACGGCGAAGTCATCGGCATCAACACGTGGATTGCCTCGCAGTCCGGCGGTTCGCAGGGGCTCGGCTTTGCCATTCCGATCAACAACATCAAAAACACCATCGATTCATTCATATCGAAAGGCAAAGTGGTGTACGGCTGGCTCGGCGTTTCCCTGCTCGAAGCGACGAAGGAATACAAAAACGAATTGGGAGTCGGCAATGAAAGCGGCGCGCTCGCCTCTCAGCTGTTCATCGGATCTCCGGCATATAAAGCGGGAATGCAGCCGGGCGACTACATCATATCGCTCAACGGGAACAAAATACGCGATATGAACCAGATTGTGCGGGAAGTGGGACGCCTTGAAGCAGGCGTAACGGCGCAGTTTGTCGTTATCCGCGGCGGAAAGAAGGTAAATCTTTCGGTCAAGATCGAGGAACGGTCGGAAAAAGTTTCCTCCGATAACGGAAAGCTTTGGCCGGGCTTTATTGCCGTTCCGCTCACGGAAGATATCCGAAAGCAGCTTGAGATTGAAGGCAAAGTGAAAGGCGTTGCGGTAACCAACGTGATGCAAAAATCTCCGGCCGCAGCGCTCCGCTTACAAAACAACGACGTCATTACCGCCGTCAACGGCAAAGCGGTCGGTAATATTTCCGAATTTTACGCAGCGCTTGCCGGCGCAGACAAATCGGTAAACTTCGACGTCTACAGCAACGGCGGCACCATTACAACCGGAACGTATAAGTTCTAACCGCGCCGCGCTCTCGCCTATCGATACGCCGGAAGGTTCCGCTGATGCGGCAGCTTTCCGGCGTATCCGTTTTCAAAAGCGCATCGTTCCGGACGCAGATGCCCGCTACCTGTTCGCCGGAACACTTTTCGTTAAAATAAAATATGCTGCGCATTCCCTCAAAGAGAAAGACGCAGCATCATTTCGCCGATA
Source organism: uncultured Treponema sp. (assembly GCA_963543045.1). Classification (GTDB taxonomy): domain Bacteria; phylum Spirochaetota; class Spirochaetia; order Treponematales; family Treponemataceae; genus Treponema_D. The sequence continues at coordinate 9,601 of CAUTZW010000010.1, read as the reverse complement.
ATCGGCCGCAAGCAAAAAGGCTAGAAGCGTAAGCCGAGAATGCGGCACGCAAAACATCCCGCATCCGGCAAAGCTTGCTGAATGTGGAATCGACGAGCTACCGCTCTGCCGCCGCCTTTTTTCTGAATACGAGTCCAAAGAGGACTGCGCACACTGCGGCAGGAACGACCCACGCAACGCCGAATCCTGCAAGCGGCAGTTTTTGCAGCAAGTCGGACAGTGCATGCAAGTCAAGCCCGATCAAATCTTGGCTCGATGTCAGCGCTTGCAGAATGCTTACCAGCAGCGTGCCGATTGTTCCGCCGACATAATAAAAGCGGTTCGGAATAAACCGGTCGGCAAGCGTCATCAGCGTCAAAATAATGCAAACCGGATAGAGCGCTTCGAGCAGGGGAACGGAGTAGCGGATAATATTTTCGACACCGTAGTTCGCCAGCCAGCAGCTGAAAACCGAAACGACAATTACGATAACTCGATAGGAAACCTTATTCCTAAACAACCGTTCAAAATAATGTCCCGCCGTCGCCGCAAGCCCGATTGCCGTCGTCAAACATGCCAGCGCCATCGCAATGGAAAGGAATACCTGACCGACAGTCCCCCAGAGCCGCCCGCAGATGCCGATGAGAATCGCCGTTCTGGTTATATCTTTCGGAAAAACGGTACCGCCGCAGGCTCCGGCATACATTAAGCCGCCGTAAACCAAAAGCAGCCCCAATGCCGCAATGGAAGCGGCGGCGATATTCACTTTGTTGGAACCGCCGGCGTCTGTGTAACCGCGGTCTTTAATCGTCTTCATCACAAAGGTTGCAAACAGCATCGACGCAAGCGCGTCCATCGTCTGGTAGCCTTCCAAAAATCCTTTCAGAAAGAAATTCGTTTGTTCCGGCTGAATGGGCGTGCCGATCGGCGCAACGAGTGCGCGGATGATTATCGCGGCCAAAAACAAAAGCAGCAGCGGCGTCAGATATTTTCCGACAGAACTAATAACCTTTGACGGAATAATAGAAAAAAACAGCACGATCGCAAAAAAGATCACGGAACTGATAACCCGTGCGTGCGGCCCCGCTCCTGCAATGAACGGCATAACGCTGATTTCAAACGTCGTGGCGGCAGTGCGCGGAATCGCCAACAGCGGCCCAATGCCGAGCATGATGATCGTTCCCAAAATATCGGCAAACAGCGGATGAACTTTTCCCGCAAAGCTGTGGATGTCGCCGCCCGACTTACCGACGGCAAAAATGCCGAGCATCGGCAGGCCGATTCCAGTGAGCGCAAAGGCGCAAAAGGTGAGCAGCCACTTTGAACCGGTCAAAAAACCGAGCTGCGGCGGGAAAATCAGATTCCCCGCACCAAAAAACATGGCAAACAGCGCAAAACCGATAACGATACAGTCTTTCGTCGCTTTTTTCATTTTCTTATACTCCTTTAATTGAAAAGATTTTGATTTGAGATATTTCCGAAGTCGGCACCGCTGCATCGTCCGCATGAAACTGCATTCTTCGGCATCAAAAAGTTTCCTTTTAAAAAGCGCATCGCAGAAAAGCCTGAAGAAAATCGGAATAAACGGATTATAGACATTATCCTACAGTTATACAATAAGCGATTTTCGGAAAAAGAGTGCGGCGGGACGGGATTTTACGCAACGCGTTCGTGATACTTCTGAAAGCCGACGCGCAAAAAGGCGGATTTTTAGTCGGAGACGGCGGAAGGAGCCGTTTTCCGGCCGAGAATGGCAAGGCACGCGCCAAAAATGTTCAGAAAATAATCGGTTTCCGCGCGCACCCGATTCAAAAACTGAATGCCAGTATTCGGCTGAATGCCGTCCGGAAAATGCAGAAAGAGGTACTCGCGCCCGCGGAGCAATCCAAGCGTCGTTTCATCCGCGCACTCCTTCGGAACAGCGATTCGATGAGTAAAGACGCCTTTCAGCCGTTCGAGCGCAGCAATTTCGCCTTCAAAATACGCTTGCAGCACCGCCCTGTCGGGTACAGTGAAGAGTCCGGCAGTCTGCATGGCCGATTCGCTTGCGTTTGCCAATGCATTGGCGAGCGTTCCAGTCTGGAGGCCTAACGACAAGCCGCATCCGCCTGCATCAAAGCAATTTTTTAAGCCGGTTCCGAAATATGCCGTAAAAAGCTCGGCATATTCCAAAAGGACGGTTGTGCTAATGACCTCTTTGCCGTTTTTTCCGCTCACTTTCCGTGCATCCGCGCCGAAAGCCGCCGCAAAATTTTCCAGATACGCGGTGCGATTTACGCTCATCCGCTTTCTCCGGTCATGGAACGTGCCTTTTGCGTGCGTTTTTCCGGCCGAATAGGAAAAATCCAAGCCGGCGATAAAAATGGGCGTGCGCTCGTCCGCGCGAATGCGGGCGGCAATGGAGACGGCGGAAAGTCCGACCGAACCGAGCGGCGGAAGAAGGGGCGGAAGGAGGCCTCGCGCTTTGAGCGACTGAATGAAGCGGCGGTCGTCAAAGAGCGTCGTGTAAAAGCAGCAGTTTTCAGCGGCCGCCTCCGCCGCTTTCGGACAGGATGACAAAGCCGAAAATGCGTACCGGCACCTTTTGTTTGATCCGATAAATGCGGAAGCGATGATGCTCTGCGCCTCCTCGCAAACAACGGCGTCGGGAATGATTGCGGCATCCTGCAAAGCGTGCAGCGCCGCGTCAACGGCAATGATAAAAAGCCTTTCGCGCGCCGCAGATGAAAGCGCCTTCAGTTCCAGTATGATCGGCTCAAGACTTTCGCCTGCACCCAGCACCAGAAGCGGTTTATTTACCGAAAAAAAAGGGGTAGCTCCGGCCGAAGAAGCGAGGTTCAAAAAGAAATTTCTGCTGTATCTGCGTCCAAACTGCACGAGCGTAAGGCGGTTTTTCCAAAATCTGCCGACTGATTCCGCCGTTGCCGCATACAATTCGGCATAGAAATTCGCATAGAGCGCAGCGCCGCCGCTAAAATCGATGCGCACCGCCCGCCGGAACGTTCCCGCCGCCGGCAAGCGTACCCCATCCGCGGTAACGGCATCGCATCGATGCAGCAATTCGGGCAGAGCCGCCAATTCATCCGGACGAAGCAGGCAAAACCGCTCCCGAACCGTATCCGGCAGCTCCTTCATTTGCTCACGCGTAAACGCATAGAGATTTTGATCCCGCTCACAGCCGAACAAAAAGCAGCCGCAAGGTAATTGCGCACAAAGCTCGCGCAGCCCGTAGCAAAGACACGGCGAACAGCACAGCACAAGGGTGCCGGGCAAAAGGCGGATTTGCGAGAGCGTCCGCAAAATGGTAGCCGCCGGATTATATTTTGAGTATAAATACCGCCCTTTATAGTGAACGGAAAAACCCTGCGACGTTTCTACCGTGCAGGGCGTATCGGAAAGATTCCCGTCTGTCATTTACCGTGCGATATCTTATTTTTTTACAATATAATTTTCGAAAACAGCGTCTAGATTGTCTTCAAGCTTCGGATTTGAAGTGAAGGCCGCATCTCCGGAAGCTTTGTCGTAATTTTTAAGCTCATCGGCAATCGCTTCCGACGGAACGCTTTCCGCATCTTTTTCCGCCGTAACTCTTTGCAGCACAACAATATTCTTATCCATAACAAGCGGCGCCGACACTTCATCCTCTTTAAGCGCGAAGGCCGTTTTCAAAAAGAGTTCATTTTTTGCCGCGGATGAAAGCGCCGTCAGCTCCGCCGTAAAGGTATTCAGCACGGAAAGATTTCCGTAATTAAGCGGAAAGGCGGGAATATTGGTTTCTTTAAGCTCGAACGCAGCGCACGCATCCGCAAAGCCGCGTTCCTTTGCCGCCGCAACGAACGCTTCCGCCTGCTTATTGTAATACTCTTCAATCCGGCTGAACTCATACGTCGTCAGATAGCGGTACACGGCTTTCAGCATATCGGCATCGGAAAAATCCGCCTGCACCGGCGCGCCGTCTACATGGAAAACCGAGTAGCCGACGGAAGTCTGCATCACATCGCTCGTACCGTCTGCGGTAAGCGCTTTGAGCTTTTCCATATCGCCCGCATTTGCAAGGAGCTTTTCAATTTGGTAGGCATAATTGTCGCGGAGTTTACCGTCCTCATCGGAATACGACTTTTCGGAATATTCGCCGACCGCATCGGAAAAGGTAATTTCCGCATTGGAAAGCCGTTTTGCAAGCGCATCCGCTTTCGCCTTGTCTATGCAATTGATAATCGAAAAATCATATTTGACGAACTTATCGGCATGTTCGTTTCCGAAAGCAGCCTTTTCCGCATCGGGATAATCGTCCATCCGGAACGCCGCCGCCTTGAACGCCCGCTGATCCGACGACATATTCTGAATGAACTGGAGTTCCTGCTCGGAGGTTTTTATGCCGTAGAGGGCATTTTTTCCAAAAACTTCGGAACCGCCGTACAAATCGTCGTCATACCGGCCGATAAGCAGCGACTTTTCATAACTTGCGCGTAAATCCGCAACGCGCTGCGGGTCGGCCTGCTTATAAAGCCGTTGAGAATAATTGTTGTTTTCATCATTAAATACCGGGCGCATGGCGCGGTTTACCGCCGCAGCCGGTACCGTATAGCCGCTTTTACGGAGCGCTTTTGTATACATAAGCTCTTTGACGGTCGCATTGAAAGCGTATCGGAAAATAATTTTGTAAATCACATCGTTCATGTCGCGGTTTATGCGCTTATAATTTTCCGCATAATTCGAAACGTAATTGGCAAACTCGGTACCCTGCTCATACCGAATTTCCGTTCCGTCGTACTTGCCGAACGCAGGCATCCTCTTGCCGCCGATCCCCGCCGAAAATATCGGTACAAGTACAAATATTCCCGCCGCAATCAAAAGGAAAATCACCGTACCGGCCGTATAAACACTTCTTTTCATTTTATAAACCCTTTTAGAAGCAGTGTTACGCTGCATTATGATTTTAGAATATTATCAAACGATAATTGGCGAACTGTATCATTTAGAAAGTTACCTGTCAATTCAAACGGAAGTCTCTGCAAATGAAACCGTTATCATAAAAAAGTCCCCAAAGCTCCTCGCCGATATGCGGGGAACGATAAAAAATTGAGGAATGCTCCCCGGGCGAAAAATGGAAAAACCCAGACAGCAAAAGAAATGGCAACAGACGATGCAGAAAGCGATACATCTTCAAAATCCGTGCCGGACCTACCGGAAAACAGCTGCATCGCGCACAACCGCACCTCCTTCGCCCATTCCTCATTACACTCCTTCTTTGAGGGTGAAGCAGGAGAGCGCGCTGCCGGTATTTTGCAGAATGCGCGCGATGCGGGCGCGGCAGAGCGTTGCAATGTCGGCGTATTTTGCGTCGGGTTTTTCGATTGTTTCTTTTTTTTGGATGAGAATGCACCGGCGGCAGCCGCCGTCGAGCCGGTTTTGTTCAACGACAGCTTCGAGCGTCGTCCCGCTTCCGGCAAAAAAATCCAGCACCAGCGTATCGGCCGGCATTCCCGTCATTGCAATCAGGCGGCGGATGAGCGCAACCGGCTTCGGGTTGTCGAAGCTCCGGCGGCCGCCGAGGAGCGTGTCGACATGACGCTGTGCGCTTCGCGTGCTTCCGGCTCCGTCGATGATGTTTTTCGGAATGACTGCCTTGCGCTCTCCGTTAAAAATCTTAACGCGCGGTACCGCTGCGTACTCCGGCGGATTTCCAAAATAAATTTTATTTTCCGCGCAGAGCGCATCCATTTCCGCCTTTCCGATAAGCCATTGCCGCTCCCAGACCTTGCCCGACGGCGAAACGATCCGATAAAAATTCCGGTGCTTCGGATTTGAGCGCGCCTCCGTAAACGAAATGCTGCCGGAAAACCAGCAGCCCCGCTCATCGTTGTCCGCATTCGTCGCCGCCCACGCGCTGACCGCCGTCTCCGTAAAAGGTTTTAGCCGTTTTTTGTTTTTGGCGTAACACAGATTCGACTGCTCCATCGTCCGCGACCACCGATCCTTTTTTCCCTTCCCCTGCAGCCACATAAAATCATTGACGAAATTCCGTTCGCCGAACACCGCATCGCATAAGAGTTTGAGCCGGTAGCGTTCCGCGCTGCCGATCGCGATAAAAATGCAGCCGTCATCGCGCAAAAGCGCTCTCGCCGCTTCCAGCCGCCGCTTCATAAACGAAAGCCACGCGCTATGCCGGTCGCCGCCTGCCGCTCGTTTTGCAGGCAGCGCATCGCTGAACGTAAACGACTTTCCGGTGTTGTACGGCGGATCGATGTATATGATTCCTATTTTTTGCGCAAAGTCTTTTTGCAACAATTTAAGCGCCGGATAATTATCCCCCTCGATGAACACATGCGCCTGTCCGCCCGCGCCGAAACGCACGCTCCGCTCCTCCGTAAACGCGCACCGGCTCATAAACGCCTCGCTGTCGGCATCTTCTTCAAAATCCGTCCAAACCAATTTGCAACACATAGAAAAACTATACCCTTTATATGGAAGATTTTAAAATCCCTGCCGAATGCGGGGGATGCTGCACGCGGAGGCGGTGATTTTTTTGACCGGAAAGGAACAATTTTTGCGGAATCTTCGCCGTTTTTTTGCGAAAGGTGCGAAGTCAAAGAAGAGAAATGAATTTTTTGAGGTGTAAGATGAAACGATTGTTTGTACGATGCGCCCGCATGGGGTGCGCTCTGGTTTTGGGAGCTGCGGTGGTCTTCGGCGGGCTGAGCGCGTGCCGGACGGCGGAGGAGCAAGCGGAAGCGGCTGAAAGTCCAAAGGCGAAGCTGCCGTCATCCGCCTCCGGTCGGAAAACCGATCAGCCGAACGGAAAACCGCCGTTGCCTGCGGCGGACAAATCGTCCGAAAAGAAACCGGCTCCTCCTACGGCTGGCAAAGAGAGCGAGAAGAAACCTGCTGGAGGCGCGGACAACGCGAGCGGCACGGGCGGCGGAGCGCAAAACGGCGGAAAAGAGAGCGGGAAGAAACCGGAATCACCTGCCACCGGCAAGGACGGCGAGAAGAAGCCCGCACCGCCTGCGGATGGAAAGGAGAGCGGAAAGCAACCTTCCGGAGGCGCGGGCAGCGCAAGCGGCACGGGCGGCGGAGCGCAAAATGGCGGAAAAGACGGACAAAACGGTTCGGCGGAAAATAAAACGCCCGCTCCGAATGAAGGCGGTCAAAAAACGAAGGACCAAACGCTCACTCCGAGCGCGGTTATGGAAGATGCCCGCACCCTCAAGCTGGTTTTCCGGCGGGAAGTTTCGGAAATTATCGAGATGAAGCTCACGCCCGATGCAGCACTTGCGGGCGCCCCGAAAATCGTCGGCGAAGGGGGCGGCAAGTGGACGGCGCTCTACACGTTCGCGGACGGTTTGAAATCCGGCGCGCGCTACTCAATGACCGGCACGGCAAAAAACAAATCCGGAAAGCTCATGCCGTTCGGCGCGCAGTTTACCGGATTCAACAGCGACCTCCCCGAACTCGAAATTACCGAAATTCACGCGCTCTACGACGGCAAACGGCGGGATCGGAAATTCGAGTACGTCGAGCTGCACGCAAAACGCGGCGGGAACCTCAGCGGGCTCGAAATCCGCGGAATGTACGACAAATGCCGCGTCAAACTGCCGACCGTCACCGTCAAAACGGGCGAAATGATCGTCATGCACCTGCGAAGCGGCGTCGAAGGCTGCATTGATGAGCTCGGCGACGACCTGAGGCAGGCGACGGCGCCGTATTCGTCCGAAAGCACCCGCGATTTGTGGGACAAAAACACGAAAGCGCGGCTCGGGGACGCGGCCGACATCATCGTCCTGCACAACACCGCAGACGATTCGGTCATGGACGCGGTGGTCTACGCCCCCGCCGGCGCGCCGGACTGGGAAGCGGCCATCGCAAAAAACTCCGCGACCGCAAAACCGGAAGCACTCGCACGGGCTGCCGCCTCATTCAAAACGATGCTGGCGGCGCTCGTAAAAGAAAAGAAGTGGCCGGACGCCGACATCCGCTCCGCCGCCGATTCCGAAGGCATCTCTCCCTCCCGAACGCTCGAAAAAATCGCAGCCGGTACAGGCGGCTCCGCGTGGAAGGTCAGCGGAAACGGCGGGGCATCCCCGGGACGGAAGGCGTTTTGAGTTGAAGGGGTAGAGGGCGCGGATGCGGCGAGTGCAGTGGCATCGCTCAGCTGCGGGCGGATGCTGCCGCGTATAGTCTCGTCCGGCGGTAGGGCTCAGTCTGTAGGATGGTAAAACCGCCGCACTCAGAAGTGGTGCACTCACGCAGAGCGTGTCGCGGCATCGCTTGCCTCGGACAGGGGATGCAATGTGCCTGCATACAGAGCGGGGCATGCAGCGTAAATGCGACAGTGCGGAGGCAGTCTTTGTTGGGAGTGGCAACTTCTGTGCGGAGATGGTGGTCAGTATCTGAAGGCGAGTGCCGCCGCGTATACTTTTTCGGCAGTATGGCTCAGTCTGTAGGACGGCAAAACCGGAACGTGCGGGCGGCAAGTCATGCGAAAGTGGCAGCCTTTGAACCATTATCATAAAAGTGCACCCTCCAAAAACCGAAAAATAGACAAAGAGGATATATAGCCAAAAACACTACAGAATTTAAAGAGCAGGTACTGCTCTTGTCGGATAAAATAGGACTAAAGAAGGTCGTCGGGAGCAGCTGGGAATCAATTATTACGCAACTGTAGACTGGAGAAAGACAAAAGAAGAGCGGATTGCATCGGACAAAACTCCGTTGAACGAGCGAGAGCTTGCCATGCAGAAGGAAATACAGGAGCTGAAAAAAGCGAACGAAATCCTTAGAAACTGTTTGGGGGCTTTTATGTAGCTATTTTAAACCGGGCAAACAGAATAATTTCATATATTTCTGGTCATTTTCAAACAATGAGACTTAAAACAAAGCTTTATTTAGCTTGAAAATAGAGGTTTCTTTGGAAAAACAAAAAACAATAGGGTTTATGCTGCTCTGCAATCTATACTATTGACTGTTATACAATTTTTTTATGAGACTCCAAACAGGTTCTTAAAAGTGCCCTCTATTTTTTCGTCGTAGAGTAGAAGAAGTAAGAAGCTGTTTAAATTCTTTTAAGCAGAAGCGATATAAAAGTCAGTATCATAAAATGCAGTGCGATATTATACTTTCTCTCGCAGTTTTTCCAAAGCCTGCACGGTTTTTCAACACAGGCAAAGCTCCGTTCCACTATCCAGCGTTTGGGAATTACTGCGAATGTATGTAATTCATTGCGCTTGACTATTTGTACCGTTACCTTTTCGCCCAAAACTGCCCTTTCCTATCGGCAAACGGCTTTCCGTTATAGCCACCGTCACGGCGAGAGCATGCGGTAAGCCTTGTGTATCAACCGCTATATACTGCTTTATTCCTGATATTTTTTTACCTGCATCGTATCCTTTCGGCCGGTCGGTATCTATAACACCGTAGGCGGGAAGACTGTTGTTTGTCCTATATGCCAGCGCATCATCCCGTGATAATGAAGCGTTAAAAATCAGTTGTTTACTCATCATGACTTTTACCGTTCCGTCTTCACGAGACGGAAAGATTATATCATGCGACATCAAATAGCCGTTTTGTCGGAGAATATCGGACCAGCTTCTGCCCCCCACGCCCCCCCCCCCCCCCCCGC
>CAUTZW010000009.1:0-52090 GCA_963543045.1 uncultured Treponema sp. | reverse complement strand
TTTTTTTTAAGTCCCGCCAAAAACCGAATCAAACAAAATTTTTTCCGCCCCATGTACTTGGCCCCCCTGTAGCCAGGAAATTCAACTTGAAAAAACCCCCCCCCCCCCCCCCCCCCCGATTTTGTCAAGTAAACCGAGAAAAGATTTCTCATATTTTTTGAAAATATCCCGCTCTCCATCTTTTGCAAGCTTGCGTCCAGTAAACTTGCAAGGACGGAAGTGCGTAGATACATCCCCATTAATGCGCCTCGTTGCGCAAGGCTCTTCTTTCTTCTAAAATGCGCGCATGGAAAACACAAAAAGAACCGTTACCTGCGGGGCGCTGACGGCAGCGGACGCGGGGAAGAACGTGATATTGAACGGCTGGGTTATGCGGACGCGCGAACTCGGCGGACTTACCTTTATAATGCTGCGCGACCGGTACGGCATTACGCAAATTACGGTGGGAGATGCCGCCTCCGAGTGCGTAAAGCGGACTGCCGCGTCCTTAAAGAGCGAATACTGCATTGCGGTGCAGGGCTGTGTCGTTTTGCGCGGCGAAAAAGATAAAAACGCCGATATGCCGACCGGTGAAATCGAAGTACACGCGGACGACATCGAGATTTTTACCGTTTCAGAGCCGCTTCCCTTTGCGATTGACGAAGTGCGCCAAAAAGACGGCACGCTCGTGCTTCCGAATGAAGATTTGCGCCTCAAATACCGCTATTTGGACCTGCGGCGCGCTCCCATGCAAAAGCACATCATTCTCCGCTCCGAAGTTGCGTTTGCGGTGTGCGAATATTTAACGTCGCAGGGATTTTTGGAAATCGAAACGCCGACTTTTATCAAGTCAACGCCGGAGGGAGCGCGAGACTACCTCGTTCCCAGCCGCGTCCACGCCGGAAAGTTTTATTCGCTTCCGCAAAGTCCGCAGCTTTACAAGCAGCTTTTGATGGTTTCGGGATTCGATAAATATTTTCAGATTGCGCGCTGCTACCGCGACGAAGATGCGCGCGGCGACCGTCAGCCGGAATTCACGCAAATCGATATGGAAATGAGCTTTACCGACCGCGAGGAAGTCCTTGCCGTTACGGAAAATATGCTCCGTCATGTCTTCAAAAAGACGATTGACTACGCGCTGCCGCCGACATTCGACCGGATTTCGTGGGAGGACGCGTTTGAATTCTACGGCACGGATAAGCCTGACTTGCGTTTCAACTTACGAATGCAGGACGCCGCGTTTATGGCGGATTTGTCTGACTTTAACGCTTTTCAAGACGGCGCGGCAAATGCGGGAAAGGATATTCCGCGGCAAAAGCGGAGCGCGGTAAAAGTCCTTGTCGTAAAAGGTGTTGCGGAAAAATACAGCCGCAAAATGATTGAAGCGCTTGAAGAAAAGGCGAAAATCTACAAAGCAAAAGGACTTGCGTGGATGAAAGTGAGCGCTGCAGAGCTTTTTGAAGGCGGAATTGCAAAATTCTTTGCCGGAAAAGAGACCGAGATTCTCCCGAAACTCAATGCCGCCGCCGGAGATTTGCTTTTGTTCGTCGCCGACGAAAAATGGAAGACCGCCTGCGTCGCGCTCGGCGCCGTGCGAAGTCAGCTGGGAAAGGACTTAAATCTGTACGCGCCGGACGATAAATTCCACTTTGCATGGATTATCGACTTTCCGTATTTTGCGTGGAACGAGGACGAAAACAAGTGGGAAACCGAACACCATATGTTCACGCTGCCGCAAAAAAAATATTGGGACACGCTTGAAAGCGATCCTGCCGCCGTCAAAGGCGATTTGTACGATCTGGTCTTAAACGGTTACGAGCTTGCGTCGGGCTCCATGCGTATCAACGACCCTAAATTGCAGGAGCGCATTTTTGAAATCGTCGGTTACGACCGCGCACGCGCCGAAAAAGCGTTCGGATTTTTGGTAAATGCGTTCAAATACGGCGCTCCCCCGCACGGCGGCATTGCGCCGGGACTCGACCGCCTCGTTATGCTCATGTGCGGCGAAGAGTCGATAAAAGAAGTCATCGCCTTTCCGAAAAACAACCTCGCGCAAAGCCCGATGGACGACTGCCCGAGTCCCGTTGACGACGCGCAGTTACGCGACCTGCACATCGCCTGCACGGACGGACAATCGTAAGGGATTTTGAGTCGTTTATGCTTTTGACGTCCGCTCGGAGTGCCATTTTATATGACGCGGACGGAAGATAACGGAATGCAGGCGCAAACGAGGTCTGAATAAAAACAGACCTCGTTTTTTTATCGGAAGAGGAATTTCTCCGGATGCGAAATGGACTTTATTGAGTGCGCAGTATTTTACCGTCTCGTATTGACATGATGGGGGGGGGGGGGGGGGGGGTATAATCCTCATGCTCGGCAGTTGTTCGGGCAAGAGGAAAAGTTTTTTGCCATACGGAACGGCGAAATGTTTTCCTGCATAAATCTATCTTTTAAGGAGAACAAATATGAGTGATACAAAGCACATAAAACCTGCAGATAATGCAGCGAATATGCAAAACCCAAACAAGGGGTCATCTGGAACCAATAAACAATATGATCAAAATCAAGGGAACCGAGGCAGTCAGCTTAATCCTAATAAAAAGTAGTTGAAACCTCGGTAAGCAGCCTCCGTTTCCTTTACTGAGAGTTCCGTGCGGCGGAGGAAACGGAGAAAATTCTCCCTCCAGCGGAAATGATGTTATTCCGCCGGAGGGATTTTTTTCATTTGAGGGCAAGACGGCGATTTTTATTCCCACCTGCTTCTCATTCCGCCGCACCTGCGCTTTCCCTAGACCAAAGCGGGGTTTTCGTTTGGATTTAACGGGCGGGGGCGGATGGTAAAACGGGCACGTGAATGATAGCAGGGCTCTTGCAGGCTGCTGCTATTTTTCGTGAGACAAATACCGCTCGTGCAGCCTGCCCGATTTTGCTTGCGGCAAACTCGTTGTTGGTTGAGGGCGGACGGGAAAAACGCTGTCTGAGTCGGGCGGCGGAGAATGCAGTTTGAAAGATGGAACAGAGTTACCGCCCTTCCGAGTTTGCCTTTGGCAAACTCGCATTAAATATTCTGCGGGGCTGACGCGGCACGGTGATTCTGCATTGCGGCGGACGGCAGAGAACGGAGTTTAACAGATGTAACGCAGTTCCCGTTCGCTCAAGTTTGCCTGACGACAAACTTGCATTAAGCATTTTGAGGAACGGCGCGGCATTGCAATTCTGCGTTGTCCCTCCGCCCTTGCCGAATTACTCCGCTGCTTCTTCCCGCACCTGCAACCCGCTCGCCAGTTTCGCGTGAGCGAAACTGGCGGCAGTCGGTCGAGCCATTGCAGCATTTACGCGCCCGTTTCTCCAACCGCCCCGCCCCCTCCCACTTTCCTAGACCAAAGGCGCCTTTTATGTTACTCTTTCGCTGTCGGGAGTCCCTTTCGCGGGACTCCGTTTACTTTATAAAAGCGGGCGCGGGATTTTGGGCGCGCGGGAGCATTGTATGGCGAGCGAAAAAGATATTCACACTTGCACATTGGACAAAATCATCAGCCTTTGCAAACGGCGCGGTTTTGTATATCAGTCAAGCGAGATTTACGGCGGACAGGCGGGTGCATGGGACTACGGGCCGCTCGGAGTCGACTTAAAAAAGAATATTCAGGCGGCGTGGTGGAAAGAGATGACGCAGCTCCACGACGATGTTGTCGGTCTTGACGCGTCCATTTTTATGCACCGGCGGACGTGGGAAGCCTCCGGACACGTTGCGCATTTTTCCGATCCGATGATTGACTGCACGGAATGCAAAGCTCGTTTCCGCGCCGACCAGCTCATCGAAGATTTTTGCGAAAGTCATACTATTACGCCCGAAAAGCCTGTCGACACGATGAGCCATGACGAAATGAAAGCGTTTATCGACGAAAAAAACATACACTGCCCGACCTGCGGCAAACATTCTTACACCGCCGTCCGCGAATTCAATCTCATGTTCAAAACGCATCTGGGGCCCGTCGCAAGCGATTCGTCGGTCGTTTATCTTCGTCCGGAAACGTGTCAGGGGATTTTCGTCGACTTTAAAAGCATCGTTCAGTCAAACCGCATGAAAATCCCGTTCGGCGTGGCGCAAGTCGGAAAGTCGTTCCGCAATGAAATCATATTCAAAAATTTTATTTTCCGCACCTGCGAGTTCGAGCAGATGGAAATGGAATATTTTTGCAAACCGGGAACGGACGACGAAACGTTTGAACGCTGGCGGCGCGACCGCTGGAACTTTTACCTCAAGTACGGCATTTCCGAGCGCAACCTGCGCTGGCACCATCACGATAAACTTGCGCATTACGCAAAGGACGCCTACGACATTCAATACAATTTCCCGATCGGCTTTGAAGAAATCGAGGGCATTCACAACCGGACTGACTTCGATTTGTCGCAGCACACCGAATACAGCGGCAAGGACATGGGCTATATCGATCAGGATGACGGAAACAAACGCTATGTTCCGTATGTTATCGAAACGTCTGCGGGTCTGAACCGCAATCTTTTGATGTTTTTGTGCGAGGCGTACGAAGAAGAGAACGTCGGAACGGACGGCAAAGACGACTACCGGACGGTGCTCCACTTGGATCCGAGACTGGCTCCGATAACGGTTGCCGTTCTCCCGATGATGAAAAAAGACGGACTTTCGGAAATCGCCAAAGAGATTCAGCATGAATTAAAGGAAGACTTTGTAACCGACTTTGATCAAAGCGGCACCATCGGCAAACGCTATCGCCGTCAAGATGAAGTCGGAACGCCGTTTTGCGTTACCGTCGATTATCAAACCAAAGACGACGATACTGTTACGATCCGTTTCCGCGATTCGATGGAGCAAGTCCGCGTAAAACGTGCCGAACTCGTCTCCGAATTGCGTGCGGCAATCAAAAACTATAAAGCGCCGGCAAAAAAATAACGCGGTATCGAAGCGTGCGTCAGTCAAACGGCGCGGCGTTTTCGATTCTCGATTAGGTGAATGCAATGGAATATGTACGGCTTGGAAAATCGAACCTTATGATAAGCCGCGTCGCAGTCGGCACAACATCGCTTGCAAGCGGCACGGCGGCGGAAAAAGAGGCTTCAATCGCGCTCGTCAAAAAAGCGTATGAGGCGGGCATAAACTTTTTTGACGCCGCAAAAAAAGCTCTCGGAACGGAAGCCCTACTCGGCGCCGCCGTCTCCGATGTGCGTAAAAGCGTTATCATCGCGGATAAAACAAGCTCCCGCACGGAAAACGGCGTTTTGCAGGATGCGGAAGCAAGTCTTGGCGCACTTCAGACCGACTACATCGACTTATATCAATTTGAAGCGGAGGATTTTATTCCCGAGCGCGGCGGAAAAGACGGCATTATCCGCGCGTTTGAAACGCTCAAAGCGGCGGAAAAAATCCGGCACATCGGCATTGCAACGCAGGATTTCGATACGGCAAAAACCGCCGTACAAAGCGGACTCTTTGAAACGCTGCAGTTTCCGTTCAATATGATAAGTTCTGAAAAAACGCTTGAGCTTGTCGAGCTGTGCGCCGCAAACGATATGGGATTTCTTGCGATGCAACCTTTGTGCGGCGGCGTACTCCGCAATATTCCGCTTGCGTTCGGCTTTTTGCACCAATACGAAGAAGTCGTGCCTCTGTGGGGTGTGCAAAGCGCCGAAGAATTGGAGCAAATTCTGTATTTTAACGAACGCCCGCCGGTCATTGACGAGGCATTTGAAAAAGAAGTCGAAGCTGCACGCCTCTTTTTTAATTAAATCCGAAAATAGCACAGGACATGCTTACGGCCGACCGCGTACACAGATGGGGCTGCACTTACATGAATTCAGTTGGATTGATTTCGGAAAAACCGTTTTTGTCCTGAGCTTCCCCTGTATCCGCTTCCGCCACCAACTCCGCCTCAGTTACGGAATCATCCGGCAACGTCCCTTCACTATGGGGCGCACTCTTGGTTTTTGCATCTTCCTCTTTTTCTTTTTGCTCCCGCATATTTTCCATTACTTCTTTTTGTTCTTTTGCCGTCAACACGCGCACGATTTTATTCAATTCCTCATCGCTTTGCACCGTTTTGGCCGTACCGTCCGCCTCTCTTTCATTGACGAGCTGAACGAGCGGATGGCGCGGATTATTCGGAACCGTATCGGTAATGACGCCGAGCTTTCCGCTGCTCAGATACACGTACACGCCGATCGGATAGAACGATACGCTATTGAGCAGCGCCTTAATGACCGCATCATCGTATTGGCCGTTCTGATTTTTGAGCAGCTCCACCATCGCATCGAATACCGTGCGGTCGGTTTTATAACCGCGCGGCGAGGAAATCGCTTCAAACGAACAGGCGACGGCAATGATTTTTGCGTAGGTTGAAATCTTTGCACCGGAAAGTTTCCGGGGATAGCCGCTGCCGTTTTGTTTTTCGTGGTGTTCAAGCACGCCGAGCTGCACGCTCAGCGGGAAGGCAAGCTCCTTAATAATGTTGTAACCGAAAATCGTATGGCTTGCGACCTTCGCCCGTTCCGACAGAGAAAGCAGCCGGTCGGTCAGATACAGCTGCGGCGGCAGGCGGAGCATTCCGATTTCATGCAGAATGCACGTCATGCCGAGTTCAATGAGCTTCGACAGCGCCAAATGCAGCTCCATTCCCAGCGTAATTGCCAGAACGGTCGAGCGCATGGCATGAATAATGAGGTAGTTCCAATCTTTGGTATCCGGAAAAGCGGCTGCCCGCAGCACAAAGCGTTTATGGTTTTTAAGAAAGTCACAAAGCGTTTTGACGGTATCGCTGAGCTCGTTGATGTCAATCTTTTTGTGCGTTGCGTAGTGCGTATACACCGAATTGATGTAATGCATGTATTCGTCATACACCTGCTGCACAAACGCCAGTCTGGAATCATCCGAATTTGCAAGCGAACAAGCGTCTCCGCTCGCAAGAACCTGCCGTACGGATTCGCCGAGTTTTTTTGCGGGAGTTTCTTGAAGCGCTTCCGGCGCCTCTTCAGGGGTTTCTTCTTTTTGCCCGGCGCCGGTTAAAGACATTTGCCCGTCGCTTAAAAACTTCTTAAATTGCCATTCCGTCAGAAATTTTATCATCTCTTCCGACAGCGGAACATTTGCGGGCAGCAGAACATATTTTTCATCGAGCAGTAAATCGGCGGTAAATGAAAAATCAGGCTTTAAATTATCTATGGTGAATGTTTCCATTAGATTATACTCCGTCTATACTATCGATCAAAAAAATCGAAAACTTAAATTTCTGAAAAATAGCCGTATGAACGGCGTTGCAGCATCGCTCTCTCGGAAAACTATCGCGAAATCGGCAAGAAGCGGCTACAATTTTTGCCGCTCCGCCGTGTCTTGAATGCAGCGGAGAAAAATATTGCCGCAGACAAAGGCATCATCGGCAGCGCGGTGCGCATCCGTAATCCTAATGCCGAGCCGTTCGGCGATGAAGGTTTGCCGATACTTTCCCGCCTCAGGATAAGCCCACTTGCAGAGGGCAAGCGTATCAATGACGCGGTTTTTATTCGGCGGGAGCGCGGATCGTTCCAATTCGGCAGCCAGCATATTCAGATCGAAGCGGGCATTATGCGCGACGATAATGCTGTCGCCTAAAAAATCAATAAATTGCGGAAGGATTTTTGAAATAACCGGTTTATCGCTCACCATGCTGTCGGTAATGTGATTGACAGCAGTGCATTCTGGCGGAATGCTTTGCAGCGGATTTACGAGCATTTCAAAACGACCGATAATGCCGTCCCGATTAAATTGCACTGCGCCGATTTCGATAATCCGCGCAGCGTCCGTTTTAAGTCCCGTTGTTTCGGTATCAAATGCCGTAAACGCCGCGCCGCTTTCCAGCAACGCCGCAAGTTTACGGTAATCATTGATGAATTTATTTTGAAGCGTCATCGAGCGTCTTTTTTATTTCCGCTTCAATCGCATCGCACAGCGCGCCGACTTCCTTCTTCGCTTTTGCAAGTCCCGCATCATCGCCGCCTGCAACCGGAGCCGTGCCGTTGATGTAGAATTTGATCTTCGGCTCGGTACCGCTCGGACGTGCGCTTACAAACGACCCGTCTTCAAGGAAGAACTGAAGCACATTGCTCTTCGGAAAGTCAATCGCTGTTTTGGCAGCCGGATTTGCCGGATCGAATTCCACCGACAGTTCAATGTCTCGGATTTTGACGACGCGCTTACCGCCGAGCGACTTGAGCCCTTCCGACCGGATTTTCGTCATAATGCCGGTCATAACGGCAACGCCCTGCTGCCCCTCAAAATATTTTGAAATGGCGCGGTCTTCAAAATAGCCGTACTCCTTGTACATATCGTCGAGGTGTTCAAGCAAACTTTTGCCTTTGGAACGCCAGTACATCGTCATCTCCGCGCACATCGCCGCGGCCGAAATACCGTCCTTGTCAAACGCTTCTTTTTCGATCTTGTAGCCGTAGCTTTCTTCAAAGCCGAACACGTATGAGCCGGTCTTTTTCGCTTCGATTTCCGCTTCTACGGCGGCAATCCACTTGAATCCGGTCAAGCATTCAAGGACTTTTACGCCGTATTTTTTGCAGATGGTATCGATGAACGCGGAGGTTACGATTGAGCGAATTGCCACTGCGTCGGCTGGCAGCGTACCGAACTCTTTGCGGGACAAAAGCACGTACTCAAGGAGGAGCGCTCCCATCTGGTTGCCGTTGACGAGGACAAAGTTGCCGTCTTTGTCAGGGAAGGCTGAGCCGAAGCGGTCGGCATCGGGATCGGTTGCCATAATGCAATCAGCCTTTTCCTTCTTGCCGAGTTCAAGCGCGAGTTTGAGCGCAGGGGCCTCTTCCGGATTCGGTTTTTCCACCGTCGGGAAGCTGCCGTCAGGCTCGCGCTGTTCGGGAACGGTAATAACTTTAAGCCCGAGGTCCCCGAGCACGGTTTCTACATGGAGAGCGCCGGTTCCGTGCAGCGGCGTGTAGACGATTTTGACGTTTTTCGCGTAGTCGCGGATAAGGTCGGGGCGGAAAAGCTCTGCCTTGCACATCGCCCAGAATTTGTCGTCCATGTCTTTGCCGAGCATTTCAAGCATCCCGCTTTTGAGCGCGTCGTCCTTAGAAATGGTTTTAATTTCCGAAACTTTATTGACTTCTTCGATGATGCCCTTGTCGTGCGGCTCAGTAACCTGCGCGCCGTTATTCCAGTAGGCCTTGTAGCCGTTGTATTTCGGCGGATTGTGCGACGCGGTTACAACGACGCCGGTATCGGCCCCTAACTGTTTGATTGCAAAAGAAAGCTCCGGCGTCGGGCGCAGCGCGGAAAACAGATAAGCCTTAATGCCGTTGGCGGCAAAGATGCAGGCGGTCGCTTCCGCAAACACATCGGAATTATGCCGACTGTCGTATGCAATGACCGCGCTCAGCGTTCCGGCCTTCGCTTTTTCCGGAAACGCTTTGATGACGTAGTTTGCAAGACCTTGCGTGGCGCAGTTGATTTCAAGCGTGTTCATCCGGTTCGTCCCGCCGCCCATAATCCCGCGAAGCCCGCCCGTTCCAAACTCAAGCGTACGGTAAAAGCGATCTTCAAGCTCCGCAAAATCCTCTTTTGCAATCAGCTCTTTCACTTCATCGCTGAACCGCACATCCTTTTCTGCGGCGATATAGGCGTTCGCCCTCTTCAGAATTTCAGACTTCTCCATGTTATAACTCCTTATATTATATTGCATTATGAGAGCCAAGCCATCCGCGCACAAACGGTTTTCGTAAGATGCGAAAATGCCCGCGCCCCTCTCTTTGATTGCCCCGCAACCACTGCCGAAAGTCTAATGTATTTTCATCCGGATTGCTAGAAGAAGGAGGCGAGCGGAATAAAATTTATTGGATAGATGGTATTGCGTCGACCGCTCGCTTCCAGTTTGCTTCGCAAACTGGCGAGTAGTGTCCTACAAAGGTGGGCGGGATAAAATTTATCAGCCCCCTTCCCGTTTTCCTGCGGGAAAACGGGCGCGTGCGGAAGACCGGTTTTGTCTTTCAAATCCCTTTTCGGCCGCACGCCCCCGCACGCCACGCTCGCTTTGCGCTTCAACTTTCAAAAATAAAGCGGGCGACGTCATCGGCAGTGAGTGCGACGCGTAAGGCGCCGTTTGCCAAAAGGAAATCTTTGCCGCGGAAGCCCCAGTCGGCTCCGATAAAATCTAAGCCCGCGTTTTTTGCGGTGTTCAAATCCACGTCGGAATCGCCGATGTAGACGGCCGCCTCCTTCGGAAGGTTGAATCTGCGGAGAATTTCATTGACCGAATCGGGGGCCGGCTTCCGCGCACAGCCTTCCCGCTCTCCGACCGCCGTATCAAAAAGCCCCGCAAAGTATTTTCCGGCAAGCACCTGCACCGCCGCATCCGCCTTATTTGAATTGACCGCCGTTTTAATTCCCGCTCGCCGGAGCGTCCGGAGCAGTTCCGTAATCCCATCGTACGGCCGCGTCGCCTTTTCGCAATTTGCCTGATAGTATTCCAAAAAGTCGGCAGTAATTTCGTCGATTTTCCGCTCCGCAGTGCCTTCAGGCGCCGCACGCTCCACCAGCTTTCTGATTCCGTTGCCGACAAATCGGCGCACTTCATCAATCGTCCGCTCCGGCATCCCGTTTTTGCGCAATTCGTAATTCATCGCGTCCGCCAAATCCTCAAGCGTGTCGAGGATCGTGCCGTCCATGTCAAAAATCGCCGCTTTATATTTCATTTTTTGCTCCCTGCATGAAAAAGATATGCGAACCAAAACGCCGCTCCGACAAAAACCGAACCGCCGACAATGTTTCCGAGCGTTACCGGCACGAGATTTTTTACAAAAAACGCCCCCCAGCTCAAATCCGCCGCAGGCACAAGCCCCGCGCGGCTCAAAATGATTCCCGCCGGAATAAAATACATATTCGCGACGCTGTGCTCAAAGCCGCTGATGACGAATAAAAAGATGGGCAAAAAGACTGCGGGAATCTTACCGGACAATTCCGATGCCGCCATCGGAAGGAGAATGGCAACGCAAACCATGACATTACAAAGAATTCCGCGCAAAAACGCTTCCCCGAACGTCAAATGTACTTTGGCGACGGCAGTCGCAACCGCCGCTTCCGCAAGCGCGCCGTCATACATGAAAATCGATTTTCCGAAACACACCAGCAGCACGACAATCATACTGCCGACAAAATTGCCGGCATACACAATCAGCCAGTTGCGGAGCATCCCGAAAAACGATGCGCGCTTTTCCAGCACGGAGATGAAAATGAGACAGTTTCCGGTGAACAGTTCCGCCCCCGTGACCATAACCATCGTCAGGCCGACCGGAAAGACGCACGCGCTCAAAAACCGCCCGAGCGCTGCAGGCTGCACGCCGCAAGAAACGACCGCGCTCCCGAATGCGCCGAATGCAATAAAGGCTCCGGCCAATGCCGCCAGCACAAACATTTTCGGAAATGCAAGCTCAGTCTTTTTCCGACCGATTTCCGTGTATTCCGTAAGAATTTCCGTTGGTGATTTCATATTGTCCCCATAAAAGATGCGTGAATGCGCCGTACTATACCGAAAAACCGCCCCCGTTGCCATATTCACGGGCTGGCGGGGTGGGGGTGGGCGGGATAATTTTATTTTGTAGATTTTATTTTATCGACCGCCCACCTTCAGTTTGCTTGCGCAAACTGACTAGCTTAGGCCGCCGTGCGGTGAACGGGATGCAATGCGTTCAGTCTCGCTCGTTTTCCAACGGAAAACGAGTGCGCGCGGGTAAAGGCCATTTTATCTTTCACGTCCATTCCTCCGCCGCGTGCCCCGCCCACCTTCAGTTTGCTTGCGCAAACTGACTAGCCTAGCCGCCGTGCATTGCGCGTGATGACATTCGTGCCATTTCGCTCGTTTTCCAGCGGAAAACAAGTGCGTGCGGTAAAGCCATTTTATCTTTCACGTCCCGTTCTCTGCCGCATGCACGCCTCGCCCATCTTCAGTTTGCTCTCGTAAACTGACTAGCATGGCCGCCGCCAGCGAACAGGATTAACTTTATTCGATAGATATAATTTCGTCTGCCGTGCGATTGCGGTTTGCTCTCGCAAACCACCGAACTCGGCCGCCGTGCATTGAGCAGGATAACATTCCTTCCATCTTGCTCGTTTTCCAGCGGGAAAACGAGAGCGTGCGGCACAGCCTATTCTATCTTTCACGTCCCGTTCTCCGCCGCACGCCCGCTTCCCGTCAGCTTTCACAGGCCGCCGAGCTTGGTCGCCTTGCATTAAGCGGGATGCAATTCGTGCCATCTCGCTCATTTTCCAGCAGGAAAACGAGCGCGCGCGGCACAGCCTATTTTATCTTTCAAATCCCATTCTTCGCCGCGCACACGTCCCGCCCGCCTTCAGTTTGCCCTCGCAAAGCGACTAGCTTGGTCGCCTTGCATTAAGCGTGATGACATTCGTGCCATCTCGCTCGTTTTCCAGCGGAAAACGAGAGCGCGCGGTAAAGCCATTTTATCTTTCAGGTCCCTTCCTCCGCCGCCCGTCCCGCCGCTATGCGGTAGCTTCGATCAGATTTTTTTGCTGCAGCGCGTCGAGGATTGTTTCAGCAATCGCTTCGGGGGTGTTTGCGCTCGTGTCGATTACGATACCTGCAACGCCGTCAAAGTGCGTGTTGTCGATGCCGTACAGCGCGATGTAGCGCGCGGTGTCTTCGCGGTCGCGCAGGGCGGTAAAGGCCTTGATGCGCTCTAAGTCTCCGCCTTCGCGGTTTTGAATGCGGCGCGCGCGTAAATCTTCATCCGCAAGCAAATACACCTTCAAATCCGCCTCTTCGAGCATCCAGATTGCAAGGCGGCTGCCGAGCACGCAGGATTCCTTTTTTGCAAGCGCAACTTGACGGCTGTCGACGGCGCGGTCGTAGCTGTCGTCCGTGCGCGCCTGCTCAATCACTTCGGAAAGCGACATGCCCTTTTCGGCGGCAAGCTGGCGGAACGTATAATTTATCAGCGTAATGCGCAGCGTTTGGGCGAGCAAGGCGCTGACCGTCGTGTTTCCGCATCCGGACTTTCCGCTTATCGCGATGCGCACTTCCCTTCCGTCTTTTATCTTCCAGTTTTTCATTCGACATTCCTCGACTGCTCCCGGATATTTTCCAGAGCGTCTTTCGCAGTAATTACCCGATTTCCGACTTCGACAAATTGATTTTTACTTCCGATCGTATTGATTTCCCGATTGATTTCCTGACAGATAAAATCCATCTTCTTTCCCGGCACCGGATTTGCCGAAAGTTCGGCACGCAGCGCAGCAAGGTGGCTTTCCAGCCGGACAATCTCTTCATTAATCGTGTACTTTACAATCATGGCGGCCGTTTCATTCATAATCAGCTGTTCGTCGGCGCGCGCGCCCAAAAGCTCATCAAATTTCGTGCGCAGCTGCTCCTTAAAACGCGCTTCCATCTCCGGCTGCCAGCGCTTAAAAAACGCGGCGCATTCATCGAGCGTATCGAGTTTTGCAGCAATGTCCGCGTACAGATTGCGCCCTTCGCGCATCCGGTCTTCGGAAAACCGATTGAGCGCATCGGAAAACAGCGGTTCAATCATTGTCCAATATTTTTCCGCATCGTAGTTTTTGTCGACAAGCAAAACGCCCGGCTGACCGATAATCAACGAAAGCGGAAGCGGCGCATCCGCCGCGCCGATTGCCTCGGCAACCGCTTTGACGGCGCGCGCGTATTCCCGTGCAGCTCCGGTATCGGCAAAAATGCGCACATCCGGCTGCCGCTCTTTGATGCGGATCACAATGTCGACCTTGCCGCGCACGATTCTTTTTCCGGCCGCCGCCCTGATGCGCTGCTCAAGCGGATTTAAATACGGCGGAAGATTAATGTTGAGGTCGAGAAAGCGCGAATTCACCGAACGGATTTCGACCGAAAGTTCCGCTTCCTCACATACCGCCGCCTGATACGCATACCCCGTCATACTCGTCATAGAACCTCCTCACACGTTCGGCACAACGGATGAGTCGGCACGGAGACGCTCCAAAACCGTACGGCCGAGCTTCCAATTATCTCCGGCGCCCATCGTAACGAATAAAATGCCTTCGGCGGACGCATCGCAGGAATTCAGTTCCGACAGCGCGCATTCCTCTGCATCCGCAACTTCATCGAAATAAAAAACGCGCGGCCGGTACAACTTAGCTCGTTCAAATAAATCCCGGCCGGAAACGGGAGCGGCCGCCGGATCTTCGCGCGCGCTTGCGTAAATCTTGTGCAAAATGAGCGCATCCGCATCGCTAAAGGCCGACGCAAAGCCGTCGAGGAGCGCCGCCGTTCGCGAATAGGTGTGCGACATAAAATCCGCAACGATTTTCCATCCTTTATAAAACTCCCGATAGCCGGAAAGCGTCGTTTTGATGGCGGTCGGATGGTGCGCGTAATCGTCCATAACCACGACCGGAACGCCGTTTGCGTTTGCGGCGCGTCCGACAATTTCGCTGCGGCGGCGGCCGCCGGTGAATGCGGCAAGTCCGCGCTGAATGTCGGCGGCAAAATCCGAAGGCTCCTTCCCGTCGGCACGGAGCAGCTCGCACGCCAGAGCGACCGCAGCGGCAGCGTTCCGCACCGTGTGCTTTCCGGGAACGCAAAGCGACAGTTCGCCGAGCAGGGAAAGCGAAAATCGGTTCCGCCCGCCGGTAACCGTTCCGAATGTTAGCCGATACGGACCGGCAGCCTGCTCCCCGTAGGGAATGAGCCGAATGTCGGGACGTTTTTCGGCCGCGCGCGCCGCAGTTTCGGCAGCTCCCGCGTCATCCGCGCAGTAAATAAGCGCGCCGCCTTCCGGCAACAGGCAAATATAATCGATAAACGCCGCTTGAATCGCCTCGTATGTCGGAAAAAAATCCTGATGATCGCTTTCGACGCTGGTCAGAACGATTTGACGGGGGCAAAAGGAGAGAAAGTGCCGCTGATATTCGCAGGTTTCGGCGACGAAATAGTTGCGCGCGCCTTTATAAAAAGACGGCGCGGTCGAGATGCAGCTGCCGCCCTTCCCGAACGAATTGATAACGGAACCGGCCAAGGCTTGCGACGGCAGCGGAAGCTTCTGCAAAATCGTGCCCGCCAAACCGGTCGTGCTCGTTTTTCCGTGTACGCCGCAAATGCCCGTGCTGAAAAACAGCGCGGAATACGAGCCGAGCGCCTCCGTATAAAGCAGGCACGGCAGCCCCGCGCGCGCGGCTGCAATTAAATCGGGATTCGTGTCCGGATGGTATGCGCTTGAATACACGACAAACTGAACGCTATCCGTAATGTTTGCTTCGGAAAACGGCAAAATGGAAATACCGGCCGCTTCAAGAACCGTATCGGTGTAAAAACGATCGGCAACATCGCTTCCGCTCACTACCGCTCCGGCATTGCACAGGATTTCGGCAAAGGCCGTCATTCCCGTTCCCTTAATTCCCACAAGATGAAAATGCGCGCCCTTCAAATCGGCAGGCAAAGAAGTTTTAGTCATGGCCGCATTGTAGTTAAACAGCGCCGTTTTTTCAATGAAAGGTCGGCGGGGGCTCATTCCATCGCAGGGATTGCGCCTGCGTGTCCGCCCCCGCCGGATACGGAAAAGACGAGAGGGCGCACCGACAGCCTACTTGTATAAAAGCGCCCCCTCCCCGTGCGCCGCACAAAACTCCGCTTGAGCGCGCGGTACGGCGCCCCGTAAGAGGCGCCAGCCCAACGGCTACTTTCTCAAGCTGTCGATCCACAAGCCCAGCGTAAACTGGACGCTCGCGCAATAATCGGTTTCTTCGATGACTAAGCGGCCGTGTTCGGGGGAGACCCACCATTCGTAGCCGCGGTCGTTTTTGGCAGGGAAGCGGTTTTCTTCGTCGACGTAGCCGTCGCGGGTGTGGTCTTGGTTGATTCCCGGATTGGACGAATAGGAGCCGATATCCTTTCCCCATGTTTTGTAGCCTTCTTTTGAATTGACCATGTAGGAGATGAAGGCGCAGGCCGTCCACGGGAACGGGCTATTTTTCGGGATTTGGAGGAAGTGTTTGAAGGCATAGCCGCCGAATCCCTCATAGCCGTCTTGGTAGGCAGCGACAACAATATTGTTGACGGAAGTTTCTTCCGATTCGTTGATGGAACGCAGCTTTGTGTAGGCGATGAGCGCGCTCTGACCGGCAGCGGCGGTCTTTACCAGCTCGACGCAGATAGGTCCGTCGTCGGTCATTTTGTTGAATTGCGTGACGAACAGCTTAATCCATGCAAGAGAATATTCGGCGCCTTCGGTCAGGTTGAGCTCTTTTACTTTCGGCAGCACTTCTTCTATAACCGGAGCAAAATACTGCCGATCGGCTTCGGGAAGCGCCCGATAGGCGTCTTTGACGTATTCGACATATTTTTTCTCCGTGAGCATGTACAAGAAATTCTTTCCGATCGGTTCGGAATCGAGCCCCATGAACATCGTCC
This sequence comes from uncultured Treponema sp., assembly GCA_963543045.1. Lineage (GTDB taxonomy): Bacteria > Spirochaetota > Spirochaetia > Treponematales > Treponemataceae > Treponema_D. The sequence continues at coordinate 35,672 of CAUTZW010000009.1, read as the reverse complement.
GCTCGCCTTCTTTAACGAAATCCCACACGTTCATGTATTTTTTGTCCGGATCGCAGACGTTATACATGAATACCTTATTCAGCGTTTGAAGTGCGAGCGGGTTGCCGTCCTTTGCAACATTCACGCCCGGCGATTCGCGCCAGTCTTTCGGAATAAAATTGTACAAAAGCCCGGTCGCAAGCATCTTGCTTTTAATTTGCGCCCCGTCCTGAATGAGCGTTACCGCCTGCACGGGGTTTGCCGATTCGGTATCCTTCGACAGCGCTTCAAAAATCGAATTATTCTTCGGCTGACTCCACGAAATTGAGCCCGTATAGTCGGGATGGAGCTTTTTGATTTCCGCAACAAACTTTTCTCCCGCAGTTTTTCCGCGGCTCGAATTCCCGATACCCGTAACCTCCTTGCCGTTCGACTCCTCGTACGCCTTTTCAAGCAGCTCGTCAAAGCTCATTTTCTCCGCCTGCGCAATGATATCCTTCACCCGCTTGTTTTCATCCTTTGCCGCACAGCTGAAGAACGCCAACGCCGCAGCGCACAAAACCAATGCATTCACCGCCTTTTTCATGGTCGTCTCCTAAAAACTTTATTCGGTTTTATTCGCGCACAGCCCGCCAAAGCGGCTTCCGCACGAAAAACCGTCTTTCATTATGCGGCCTGTCGGAGGATCTGTCAAAAATATACGGCACAGCGGCGGGGAGGAGGGACGGGAGTACGCGACTGCGCGCACGCCACGCCGGTTCCGCAGACAAAACGCGGCCGGAAAGTACCGCGCACACGGCTAGTCGTCGGCCGCGCCCGCGAGCAGCTCGTGCAACGGCACGCGGGAAAAGCGGTCCGCCAACAACAAAAAAGCTCGACACGTGCGCGCGCCGCCCTCGCTTGCAAGTTGCCGCTCCGAACCAGAACTCATTGCCGGTGCACGCGCACGCTCCATGCATCCTCCGCAGAGAAGCGCAGCCGGAAAGTGCCGAGCCACTCGGTCAATCGTCAGCCGCACCCGCTAGCAGATTCGTGCAATGACACGCGGGAAAAGCAGTCCGCCAACAACGAAAAGCTCAACGCGTGCGGCTTCCACGCAGACAAAACGCAGCCGGAAAGTGCCGCGCGCACGGCTAATCGTCAGCCGCACCCATGAGCAGCGCGTGCAATGACACGCGGGAAACCAGCGCGCCAACAACAAAAAAGCTCGACACGCGCGCTCCGCACTCGCTTGTAAGTTGCCGCTCCAAGCCAGAACTCCTCGCCGGTTGCACGCGTGCGGCTTCCACGCATCCCACGCAAAGAAGCACAGCCGGAAAGTGCCGCGCCACTCGGCTAATCGTCGGCCGCGCTATGAGCAGCTCGTGCAACGACACGCGGGAAAACCAGCACGCTAACAACAAAAAGCTCGACACGCGCGCTTCGCACTCGCTTGAAAGTTGCCGCTCCGAGCCAGAACTCCTTGCCGGTTGCACGCGCACGATCCACGCATCCTCCGCAGACAAAAGCGGCCGGAAAGTGCCGCGCGCATGGCTAATAGTCAGCCGCGCACGCTAGCAGTTCGTGTGACGACACGCGGGAAAGGCAGTCCGCTAACAACAAAAAGCTCGACACGCGCGCTCCGCCCTCGCTTGAAAGTTGCCGCTCCGCGACAGAACTCCTTGCCGGTTGCACGCGCACGATCCACACATCCACCCGCAGACAAAACGCGGCCGGAAGGTACCGCGCGCACGGGTAATCGTCGGCCGCGCCGCGAGCAGCTCGTGTGACGGCACACGGGAAAAGCAAGCACGCAACAGCAAAAAGCTCGACACACGCACTCCTCTCCACACATCCCCCGCGGAGAAAAGCAGCCGGAAAGTGCCGCACACATGGTTATTCGTCAATCGCGCACGCTAGCAGTTCGTGTACCGGCACACGGGAAAAGCAGAGAAAAACGCAGCCGGAAAGCACCGCGCACATGGCTAATCGTTGGCCGCGCCCGCTAGCAGTTCGTGTACCGGCACGCGTGCGCTCCCCGCACGCCGGTTCCGCCGGTAAGTCTCGCTCTTCCGCCTGCGTAGACGCGCGATGAGTTTGTTCCCTCGCCGACCGCCGAGCGGGGCGGGTGAGAGGGCGGGCGATTCAATCTGCCGGGGCGGATTTATCCCGTTCGTCGCTTGGTGGGCGCTTGTCCTGAAATTCGTTGAAGACGAAGAGGAGTTTGTCGGAAATGATTTTGAATTGTTCTTCGGACGTGATGCCGAAGCGGTTGAGCGCGGCGGCATCAATTTGGTAGAAATCGATTTCTTTGAGCTGGTAGTGCACGATGAGGTCGGCAAGATAGACGATGGAACACAACGTTTGCGACGCTTCCGGAGCCGCATCCGGACAGTGGTGGTAGCGGATCACGTCGATGATATTTTTCGGGAAATGCCATTTTTCCGCGATGCGCGCGCCGATTTCCGCGTGGTTTGCGCCGGAAAGTATGTATTCCATCATTTCCGTGCCGATCTCTTTTGCGGCGCAAATGTCCTTTATCCGTCCCGTGCATTCGGAATTGTACGTTTCAAACACGATTTTTCCCATATCGTGCAGCAGGCCGCAGATATACGAATCGGAAACGACCGTGCGTTCCTTTGCGCAAAAATTGAGCGCAAGATTGTACGAATAGAGCGCGGACTTATGCGCGTGCTCCCATATCAAAGCGACTTCCGGACAGTCGGCGGAAAAGGATGCGAGCGTGCCGATTGAGTAGAGCATATTCCGGATGCCGCGGATTCCCAAGAGCTTTACCGCGTCGGTGATGTTGCTGCACGATTCGGGGAGCGCATAGGCGGCCGAATTGACTTGCCGCAGCAGCTCGCCGGTGAGCGCAATGTCATTGCTGATTTGCATGGCGATATCCGACAAGGTTGCATCCGGATCGTTGAGCGTGCGGTTGAGCCGCGCAATATTTTCGGGAAACTGCGGCAGCTCGTTGATGGATTTTTCGAATTCGTCGGAGATGATGTTTACCGCCGCAAAAGATTGTTCGCTGAGCGGCAAAATAAGGCGCGAAACCGTTTCGTCGTTTTGGCAGAACGTCTGAAAATTTCCTTCGGAAAGCCCGATTTTTTCGAGCATGAGAATCATAATAATGAGCCCGAGCCCCGCACCTTCCGATTCGTCAAGCACCTGCGCCATCGCATCCCCCACCGACGTGTACTGCTGCGCGCGCGAAAGCTTATCGTGAATGCGCCGGTATTCAAAAACCGTCAGCGGCGCGTTATTGCGCACTTCGATTTTTATGTTTTTGTTTTTAACTTGCAGAATGAATTTGATGTAGTAGCCCGCTTGCTTTTGCAGGCGCAGATAGTAATTCAAATTGTCGAGCGTTTCGTTTTTGAACGAGCTCATGCCCTTTTCGTAGTCGGATTCGTCATTGATGTTCAATCCCTTATCCGCAAAATACGCGCGTTTGGTATTCGCCTTCTTTGCGTTCGTCATCAGCTCTTTCTGGCAATAGACAAGGTATTCCGCCATGTGCTGCTGGCCTAAAATCCGTAAAAATTCGCGGAGCACGTTTTCAAGGTACAATTCCATTTCATGCGGAATGGTATAGGTGGTAACGGAAAGCGGAATTTCGGAACGGATGGCAAGTTTTATTTTTTCCAAATCGACGGAAAGATTGTTTTCAGACATGTATTCCACCAGTGTAAAAGCATACCCGCACAGCAATAAGGCGGTTCGAGCGCAATGTACCATAAACCGATTAAAAAAGAAAGGAGCCGATGCCGCCGCCGATAAAAAAGGGCTGTCTCAAAAGTCGCTTGCTTTTTCAACAGCCCCGGCCCCTGCACGTATGCAGGGTGAGAAATGAATGCTCGGAAAATTATTTATTGAATACGCGGACGACTAAAGGAATAACCTTAGCAGAAGGTCCCAGTTCCCAGTCCTCGCCCTCTGAGCCATTGTCCTTCATAAACTTGAAGCCGGCTCCGACTTTGTAAAAGCAGTATGCTTTTTTCAAAGCCTTAATGTCCGATTCATCAGCATTAGCGATTGTCAATCCGAATTGATCGAATGCTGCAAAGAATTTGTCTTTTGCTGCCCATGTTGCCTGCATCTGCGCTTTATTTAAAGGTTGATCATTGCTTCCAGATGGAATCAGACCGTTATACACATTGGCAGGGTTACCAGTCTTTATTCGAACTTCATCGTATTCGTCAACCAAGCGTACCGCATCGTATGTAGTCCCATCAGCTTTAACAATCACATAGTAGGTTTTACCGTTTTCCTTTGCAAAGGCATCGGCTTTTTGCTTTTTGCCTGTGTTGTCAATAATGTCGCCGACTCCAAACGTTGCCGCCGGTTTCGCCTTAAATTCTACGTCGAACATTGCGGTTTTAGTCTTATAGGTCAGCGTTACCGTCTGCGTTCCGACAGATGATTTGTTAACTGTAGACCAGTTGTCCGTGCACTTGTCGGTTACCGGTTGGCTTGAACTGTCTGCATAAACTGCCTTTACAACCAAGCCTTCCCTATTCAGCGGGTCAGTAGTGTCGACAAAGTATGTTTTATTCGTCGGCTCTGTGACAATCTCGATTTTATTCAGCGCTGTCCATTGAGCGGAGAAGGTTTTGTTTTCCGCAGGGAATGTAGTGCCCGGCGCTTTGTTCCAGTTGGCAAACTTGTCGCCGTTTTCGTTCAGTTGGTCGGGGGCGGCCGGCACCGGCACATCGTCGTTCGGATCAAGCTTTTCGCCGTACTTACCTGTCAGCTCTATTTCGTCTTTTGCCTCGCTGTAAGTAGCATTACCGTGCGAGTCCCGCGAGAGTACGCGCTTAAGCTTTCCGCCGTTGCCCTTGAAGTTCAGCGTTATGGTATTGCGCAGGTAGTAGATATCGATGACAACTCCGTCCGTAATCAGTTTCTGCGTAACGGTCGCCGGCGTTATAAATCCGACGTACGCTTTTGCTACGGCGTTGGTAGTTGCGTCGCGTTCGCCTTCCAACGTTTGCGCATCAACCACCTCAAAATTGGTTGGGTTGTGTTCCGTGCCGATAACCTTGCCGTTTCCGCCAAGTCTCTGCTGCCAGTGGTTTACCGTGTATTTGAGCGGCGGCTCTTTTTCCCACTCCGCTGTGTAGACGGCGGCGCTTGCAGGGAAGGTTTCAACCTCCGGCACAACGGACGAACCGCTCTTCCAGCCCTTGAATATCCATTTTCTCTTTGTCGGCTGCGTCAACGCTTTGTACGCGGAAAGTTTTTCGCCGTACTTGCCGTCAAATATCTGCGGTGCTGCCGGAGTAGCGTCCGCGCCGGAATTGAACGTGAGCTTTACCGCATTACGCGTGTAGTAAATATCGACGGAAACCGTACCGCTTGCAGGAATCGTCTGCTGGCTGAACGGAAGGGCGGTAAATCCTTCGTATCCGGCATCCGCTGCGGTCTTTGCTTTTGCAACCGTTTGCGCGCCGATAGCCCCTCTAAGGGATTCGGTATCGGTTGCAGCAACTTCATAGTTTGCGCCGCCGGTCGCCTCTCCGATAACCTTGCCGGTTGCCGGGTCAATCTTCTGCTTCCAGTGTTTTACCGTGTAGCTAACCTGCGGAACGGTGCTCCATTTCGCTTTGTATTCCGTATCCTTTTCCGGGAAGTGCGTCGGTAAGCCGTCCCAACCGCCGAAGTTGAAGCCCGCCTTTGTCGGCTCCGTAGGTTTTTCGATTTTTTCGCCGAATTTGCCTTTGAGCTCGTTCATGGCCGGTACGCCGCCGTCGTTGTTGAGCTTGACCGTAATGTCCGCGCGCTCGTAGTAGATTCTCACAACGGTTGAGCTGTCGGCGGCAACGGTCTGCTGCACGACGACCGGCATCTTAAAGCCGTGTTCGTACAGGTCTTTTGAGGCTTTTGCGTCGGTCGGTTTACCGGCCGCGCCGATCAAGCGTTCCGTCTTGCTGTCTTGCTTTTCGTAATGCGTTGCGTCTTTCTGCGTCGCATCGGCAGCTTTGCCGTCGGCATTGATTTTCTGCGTCCAGTGTTCAACCGCGTAGTGCGGCTTTACGCCTTCAACCCATTGCGCCTTGTGCTTCGAGTTTTCCAGGAATTGCGTCGGCAGCGGCGGCTCCCATCCCTTGAACGTAAAGCCCTCTTTTTTCAGATTCGTCGGTTTAAGCAGCACCGCTTGGTATCTGCCGCTTATCTCGTCCGCGATTCCTGCGCCGCCGTTCAGATCCAGCTTCACCGTATACACGTTTCTGTCGTAATAGACCGTAAGCGCCGTCGAACCGTCTTCGGCAAGTTTTGCCGTCGGCAGCCGCCGGACTTTTCCGCCTTTCACGATCTGCTCCGGATGCCGCGCGTCGCTTATATGGAAGCCTTCAAACATTTGCGCCTTTGCCTGCACTTCCGCGCCCGCAAGACCCGTCAGCATCTCTTCTTTAAGCGGATGCGCCGTATCGTAGTTGTCGCCGACGAGCAGCTGCCCCAGATGCAGCACCTTGTAGGAAACGGATTTTTCATCCTTCCACTGCGCGGTATAGGTTTTGTCCGTTGTCGGGAAGGTTACCGGCCGCTCTGGAGCCCAACCGGTCAGCGTCTTGTTCTGCTGCTTCGGCTGTTTGATTGCGTTTTCGGCAATCGTTTCGCCGAATTTGCCTTTGAGCATCTGCTTTTGCGGCGTTCCGCCTGCTCCGTCGAACGTCAGCGTTACTTCATTTCTGAGGTAGTAGACCTTCACCGTAATCGAAGCGCCTTTGATCAGGCTTTTCTGCTCAAACGTTTGCGCCGTAAAACCGGCAACCGTTTTTGCGGCAGCGGCGGTTTTATCTTTCGGCTTGCCGTACTTGGTTTCGCTCTCCTTTTTTTCATAGCTTGCGTCTTTTTTGGATGCATCGGCAACTTTGCCGGTCGCAAGGTCGATTTTCTGGAACCAGTGCTCAACCTTATACTCGATCGCTTGGCCTTCAATCCATGTTGCCTTGTACGTCGCATTTTCTGCCGGGAAGGTTTCCGGAATGTCCGCCCAACCGCTGAAGACGTGGCCGTCTTTCTTCGGATCGGCAGGCTTGTTCAGTTTTGCGCCGAATCTGCCGGTAACCGAATCCACGCTGCTTCCGCCGTCGGAATCAAAGCTGACGGTAACCGTATTTCTGTCGTAATAAATGTCGACAATCGTGCTTCCGTCCGCGGCGATCGGCTTTTGCGTAATCTTGGCGTTGGGATGTCTTTCCGTGTTCAGATGGAATCCTGCGGTCGTATCTGCCTGAGCGGAGGTATCCGCACCCTTTGTGCCGAACAGCTTTGCATCTGTGTAGTCGTAACCGTTGTCTTCCGTATGCTGCCGGTGGTGCCGGACGGTATACGAAGCGATATTTTCACCGGTCGGCTGCCACTTTGCATAGAAGGTTTTATCGCCCTTGGAACCGGCGGCAATCTCCGTCACCTTTTCCGTGAACGCGCCGGTCGTGTACCAGCCGAGGAAGTTTGCGCCCTCTTTAGTCGCCGGTTCAAGCGTAATCGGCAACTGCGTGAGGCTTGTGTACTCTTGCGGGTTTTTCTCGCTATTCTTGCCGCCGTCGAGTTCGTAATGAATCTTGTAGGCGGCCGCTGCGCCGAATACGACGCTTACGTCCGTCTTCTCTTCTATTTTAACTGTTACGGAATTTTTGCCAGCTTCCGCCTGAACGCCTTTCCACTCGGCGACTTTGTATCCGGTGTTCGGCTCTGCGGTGAAGGTAACTTCCGCGCCCTTCGCGACTGTTTCGCCGGATTTCAATGCCTGCTGCCCGCTCTTGCCGTCCTTGTCGGCCTTAACCGTTGCAGTCAGCTTGCCGCCCGTGCCGGATACCGAATAGGTAACCGCAAAGCGATCTTCATGCGGCCCGTCCGCGGGCTCGCTGTCGGTCTTACAGGCAACAAACAGCGCGAACAATGCCGCGCTTCCCAATAAAAGGCAGTTACGCCCAATCCCCTTCAGCGTCTTGCCGAATCGAGGACTTCTCGTGTATTTCGTCATTTCTGACCTCCACATGTAGTGAATTGTTGAGACAGCTCCCTCCCCGCCGTCAATTTTTCGGCGATTATAGCGATGCGCTTTCTTTAAGGCAAGAGTTAGCAGGGGCTAACTCGAGCGGGGCGGCGGACGGGAAAACTTTACTCGGAGGATTTAACTTTGACGGCCGTCCGCTTCCTGTTTGCCCTCAGGCAAACAGGCTAGTGGGGTCGGTTGCGGCGATGGACGGCGAAACTTTACTCGGAGGACGTAACTCTGTCGGCCTCATTCCTTTTTTGCGACGGTCAGATTGACCAGCCAGCGATCTTTTTTGAGCCAGAAATAGGCGATGGACGCTTTTGCAAAGTCGGAGAGCTTGACGATTGCATACATCGCAACGGGACCGAGCTGTGTGCAGAAGGTGAGCAGGAACATACCGCCGACGAATAAAATGTTTGCAACCGTGTCGCACACAACGCCCATGAGCGTGTCGCCGCCGGTTCGCGAGATGGCGTACTGTCCGTTCAAGTAGGCCCACAGCGGCAGGTATGCGGCGGCCGTAATCACGAGGCCGTGCGCGATGGCTTGCGAAGCGGGGCTCAGTCGCCTGAAGATGATCGGAATGAGCGGCACCGTAAAAAATCCGACGCACATAAAGATGATGCCGAACACGGTGGAGCCGGAAAGAATCCAGTTTTTGTACTTCCGCGCGTCCGCAATGTTTCCGGCGCCCAATTCCTGTCCCAAAATCACCGATGTTGCAGTGATCACTCCCGAAAAACAGATGAAAAACAAATTGGCAATCGCAAAGCCGGCCGAAACGCCCGCCGGAACTTCCGCGCCGCCCCGGCTGTTGTACAATGCGCCCGATATCGTTTCGGAAACCGCCCACGTCATTTCCGAATACAAAATCATCGTCGACTTTCTGATAATCGCCGCAAAAAGCCGCGCCTTGATACAGAATAACTTCGGCAATGCAAAGATGAACGGCGGTTTTTTAATCGTGGTGTAGCCGATGAACATCATAAGCTCCGCCGCCCGCGCGATAACGGTCGCAATGCCCGCGCCGGCAACTTCAAGCCGCGGTGCGCCGAAATGCCCGTAAATCAAAATGTAGTTGAACAGCGTATTGATAAGCGTCGCAATAATCGAAATGACCAGCGGCGGCCGTACAATTTCTATTTCCCGTAAAGAAGACGCAAGCGCCTGCGAAAAAACCATAAACAGTCCGGAAAGCGCAACCGCGCGCGAATACCGCACCGCCTGATCGATAATCGCTTCGGCATCGGTATTAACCGTCACCATCATGCGAAACAGTGGACGCGGCGCAAAAAGTCCCAGCGCAACGAAGGCGATTCCCGCAGCTCCGGCAAACAGCAGCTTAAAGCGCAGACTCTGCTGCATCCCTTCGGCATCCTTTGCGCCGTTAAATTGCGACATAAAAATACCGCCGGCAGAGCAAATGGTTCCTACAAAAACCATAAACACAAACACGAACATACCGGTCACATTGACGCCGGACATTTTGACATCGCCGAGCCCCGCAACCATAAAATTATCAATCAGAGAAACAAAATTTTGAATAAGAAGCTGCGCCATCACCGGCAGCGCAATCGAAAGCGCGCGCATATAAAACTGCGCCGTCCCAAAATACTTGTGGTTTTCCATAGAGAAATCTCCTTAAGAACGGCGCATTATAGTAACTTTCAAATTATTTGAACACCGGAACACTTTTCCGGACACGATGCCCACGAACCACAAGAATAGTTAAGCTAAATGCCCACTTTTCTTTTTTAATCAGGGCGGCTTTTTGCGGAAAACCGCAAAAACCGGGCTTTGCGCGGTTCCGCTATCGCTCCATTCCTCCATTCGCGCACGCGCTCACTCCGGAACGCCCACAGTGCGCCGCTCCAATCCCTGCCGCAAGAGAAGCCAGCTTGCCGGTTTGCCAAATCAAACCGGATGCGGGCGGTCGAGCAATTTCCATCATTCGCGCGCTCGTTCTGCCGCTCCCCGCTACCGAAGTCGGCTCGTCGATTTGTTCAAAGCACACCAGAAGCGCGTCGTCGAGCCATTTCATTGTTCACGTGCGCGTCAATTCTGCCTGCTGCGACAAGTGCTAGCTCACCGGTTTGCCAAAACAAAGCGGAAGCGGGGTGGCCGAGCCATTTTCATCACCTGCGTGCGCGTTTATCCCGCCTGCCGCGACAGGAGCCGGATCGCCGGTTTGCCGGAGCACACCGGAAACACGCGGTCGAGCCCATTACATCATCCGCGTACGCGTCCAGTCCGCCCGCCGCAACAGGGGCCGGCTCGTCGATTTGCCCAATGCAAATCGGAAGCGTGCCGCCGAGCCCATTTCATCTTTCACGTACGCATTCATCCACCCGCCGTAGCAGGAACCGGCTCGCCGATTTGCCGGAGCATCTTGGAAACACGCGGTGGGCCATTTCCATCATTCACGTGCACGTTCGTCCCGCCTGCCGCAACAGGAGCTGTCTCGCCAGTTTGCCAAAACAAATCGGAAGCGTGCGGTGGAGCCATTTTCATCGTTCAAGAGCCCGCTCATCCTGCCCGCCGCGACAGGAACCGGATCGCCAGTTTACCAAAAGTAAACCAAAAGCACGCGGACGAGCCATTCCATCATCCGCGTACATGTTCATCTCGCGTGCCGCCGAGCCTTGCCATCTGCCACGTGCCCATTTATCACGCTTGCCGATTTGTCAAAGTAAAACGTCAGCGTGCGGCCGAGCGATTCCATCATTCTCGTGCGTGTTCATTCGCCTGCCGCGACAAGAGCCGACTCACCAGTTTGCCAAAGCAAATCGGAAGCGGCCAGTCGAGTCAGTCCATCATTCAAGTGCCCGTTCAGCCGCTCACCGATATAAGAACCTGTTTAATATCTAAAAAATAAGCTATAATGCAAGTATGAGAAAGCAATATCCCAGCGACATAACGCGCGAACAATTTGAGCAAATCCGCCCATTATTAGAAAGCGGACGCAAAAAAGACCACGACGAGGAAAGTCGACCTATATGAAATATTTTGGGCCAGATTATGTCTCCTCAAAAGCAGCTGCTAATGGCGCATACTTCCTGACGGATTCCCCAAATGGAATACCGTCTACTATTATTTAGTTTATGGAATAAACCGCAGGATGGGCAGTAAAACCTTTTACATCGGCATTAAAAAATTAATTGGCGAGGCTCATATAAAGCAGGTGGCGTAAGTACTGCAAGACCAGCCTTCTTATAGTCGATGCGGAGAGCATCAAAAATACCGACAACGTCGAGGGCAAAGGCTATGATGTGGGTAAGAAAATATCAGGGATAAAGAGGCATATTGCAGTCGATATGCAGGGAGCATCTCATGTTCTTGCCATAGTAGCCAGCCAATGTTACTGACAGAACCGGCGCCTTACTCGCTTTTGAGCACAATAAAGATGAATTGACAGAATTGAAAAGCATTTTGTGTTATGGAGAATATAGCGGCCAGCCGTTCGCCGATAGGGGGGTAAGTAGTAGTTATGTACAATGAATTACATACATTCGAAGTAGTTCCCAAACGCTGGATAGTGGAACGAAGCTTTGCCTGGCTTGAAAAGCACCGCCGACTTTAGAAAAACTGCGAGAGAAAGTATAATGCTGCGCTGCAATTCATTATACTGACCTCTATATCGCTGCTTTTGAGACGCTCCTAAACAGCTTATTAGCGAATGAAACAATCAATTTTCTTCTGCACTGAGCCGTGACAAGACTGATGCGCATATTGAGTCGTTGCCAACAAGGACTACGGGCATATTGCCGGAATATTTGTGTTCCAGTGCTGGTTGTATACGAGCTTTTCTTTAGGAATGTCTTTAATTACTTCTAGATGCGCTGCTACTTTTTCGGGATTCTGCTCTTTGCAAAACGTGCTCTTTTTTGCGTAATACTGAGTTTTTGTACTCGTTTCAGGATTGATGACGGACAACAGCCGAATACTGCTGCGATTTTTTAAAGTTGGCATCGGGATGCCTTGTACATATTCGACGAACTTTTCCAGCATTATTTTCTTATTGACCGGCTGCCGGATTTTCCGTTTTATATTGCCGATCGCCCCGTATCGTTTGCGCCAGGCAATAACGATGTCGATATGCACCTTTGAATATCGACGCGATCAGCCTGTAAAAGTTCGACGCGGAAAAGTAAACTGTCGGTTAGTCAGGCTGCTCGAATTTGGCCACTGCCGTCTCCGCCGGAAGGTTCTGCGCATCCATCAGTCGGTAGCAAGTCTGCCACGCACGGTTTCATCCATTCTGACGCTCCGATGAAAGATACGAAAATCATTTCAATTCCAGAATACTGCTTTTTGCAAGAGCTAAACCGTAGCGAAGCTCAAAAAATATTTTGTGACCGCGCTAGCATACAGCTCGAACGACAAAATCGCCGCCACTGAACTGCATAAACTCGAATCTGAAGAGTTGGCCACAGGGCAATCAGTCCTAACTTTGCTTGCTGCCGATCTCACCGAAGGAGGCTAGCCATCTGCCTGTCAGTCTCAAAGCTGCCGTGCGCGTTTCCACCTACGTTGCCTCCGCTGTCCGAAGACGCGAAATTTAAAAACTCGTTTACTGCTTTTTCAGGAAGACAACCGCAGCGAAGCCCTAGAATATTTTGAGCCCGCGTTAGCATACAGCCCGAACGACAGAATTGCTGCCGCCAGACAATCCGCCCTGCCGTAATTTCGTTCGTTGCCACCCCCACCTGTCGGTCTCGAAGCCGCCGGATAGTCAAGCGTCTCCTCTCTCTCGTTATGGGTACAGCGATGCTTCCGTACTGTAAAATCACTTGAAATCGATTACCAGTCGGTCGCCGATTCGGATGTTGGATTTTGCAAACCAGCCCTGCGGTACTTCGAGCGCATAGCGGACATAACCGGTGCTCACGATTGACGCGAGGCTGTACGGCGTCATGTCGAAAATGTCGTGGATGCGGCCGTCGGAAGTGATGTACGCAATGGAAAGCGGGGTCGGGGTATTCTTCATATAAAAGGAAAGGATTTGGTCGCCTTCGAATAAAAACAGCATTCCTGTCCCATCGGGAATCCTTGTGCGTTCCATAAAACCGTGCTGCCGTTCCGGCTCCGTCCGCGCTATTTCTGCCGTCAACGTAACCTGTGTGCCGTCCGCCCGAATCAGCGTCAGCTGCTTTGTCGAAAGCGTATTCGCCTTACACGAAATAAAAAACAAACACGCGCAAAGCGCAGCCGCCAATTTCCGCATCGGTTACAGTCCCTCCAAAAACATTTCGCGCGTCGTTTCTCTTCCGGACGGTAAAACAAGCGACTTGCCTTTTAATTCATCGAAGGTTTTTTGATCGACGTATTTCAGCGTCAGCGGCCGCTCAAGAGTCATTGTGCTGCTGCCGTCCTGCCAGACGGATTTTTCCGGCGTCACGCTCACCGGCTCTCCGTATTTTTTGCGGAGCGCCGTAAACACGCTGTAATGATCCATGACTTCCTGATTGATATTTATCGTGATGATGTACAGGCTGCCGTTATAAAACTGGAACCAGCACCGCTCCAAAAAGCCGAACGCGTGACCGGCAATCGCATCCGTTTCTATTAAGGTGCGATTTTCTCCCGGCAAAAGCGAAACGTCCCGCTCCCCGTGATAGCCGAAATCGGTATTTGCTTTCAGTTGTTTTTTCGCCTGTTCAATGTTCATTCCGAGCACGATGCCGCCGTAACCCTTACTCAGCGACTGTCCATATAATCCGCCGACCAGCGCGCACATGACAAGCAATAGTATCGGATTTTTTTTCATCAATTTGCCTGCGCTTTTAAGCGGTCTTCTTTCCGCCGGTCTTCATTTCTGTAGAACAACGCCGCCTTTATCAGCTCTTGGCAGTCCGGAATTATAATTTTACCGCGCGAAATTCTAATTCCCTTTTCGTTCTGCAGCTGCACCATTGCGACGCTTTGCTTTTCAAGCGGGATGCCGCACAAGTTTGCAACATCTTGCAGCGTCAAGTCCGTCTCCACTGAGCCCTTGTAGTTCCGCGCCTTTTCCATTTGCAGCGCAAGAATATCGACCATCTTATACAGCGGTTCGCTGAGGCAGGCATTATCCAATTGGCGGTACATCGACCACATCCGCTCGGAAAGCGTCATCGTAAGGCGCGTTACCAGCTGCGGCTGGCTGCTGACCATTTGATCAAAGTTTTGGCGGTTGACGACCATCAAGCGGCAGTCGTCATGCGCGATTGCGCTTGCCGAACGCGGTTTATCTTCAAGCAGCGCCATCTCGCCGAACATATCGCCGCGCTTGAGCACCGCAAGCGTCACTTCATTGCCGTTGACCATTTTAGAGATGGACACCTGCCCGTCCTGAATGATAAACATGTCGGGGCCGCTCTGACTTTCCGAAAATATCATGCAGTCCTTCGGGTATGAGCGGATTGTTTCCGCGCTCGGTTCAAAATACACCGCTTTGGAAGCCGGTTTCAGCTTGATAAAACGCTGCTGCGCCAGCGGAATATTCTCTCCATTCGGACACTCTTTCAAATACCGGTAGTACGCATACGTCGCAATGTCGCTGCTGCCGATGCTGTCGTAATAGGCGGCAACTTCAAAAATATGCTCCGGCGTATCGGCCGACACGTTCTTGAGCGTCAGTTTTGTCAGTTGCTCATTCATTTTGCGCATTCGATTTGCAAATGTCCGGATGATTTTCAGCGCGACGGGAATGTTTTTTTCAATCAGTTCGGGATATTGCTCTTTCTTTACGGATATGCATTTCACGTCGGTTTCGGCAATGACGCTTTCCACCTGCAACCGCCCCGCCATACAGGGAATAACGCCGACGAAATCGCCCGGCCCCAGCGTTTGCGCCGAAAGGTGATACGGGTCATTTGCCTTAAAGCAGCGGACGCGGCCGCTCTGGATGATATAAAAGCGATGGTTATCTTCCTTGCCTTCTATGAGGAGATACGCGTCTTTTCTGAAGTTTACAAATGATAACTGTAACAAGCCCACACCGCCTTAAAACACTTGAATTAAAAGTATGATTAAGAATCTCATTTATCAAAGCCGAATCATTTTCGGAGCGAGCCGGATTTTACGGCTTCCCGCAAAAAATAATTTCAGGCTGCAAAATAAAATTCCCCGTTTCTTTTATTCTATTAACGATAAAATCAACGAGTTCCTTTACATCTTTTTGAGTTGCGCCGCCCGTATTAATAATTAAGTTCCCATGCCACGGCGCAATTTGCGCTCCGCCAATCCGCATTCCGCATAATCCCGCGTCATCGATAATTTTGCCGGACGGCTTTCCGAACGCTCGGTTATTGCGGAAAACGCTTCCTGCGCTTGGAAATTTAAAATGCCCCCGCAAAACTCTTTCTTCCATGTAGTGTGCGCACCGCTCGGCAATGGCCGACTTCTCTTCAGGCAAAAGCTGCGTCAGCGCAAAGACGGCAGAAAGAATAATGTTATTCGTGTTTTGGAAAGGGGATGTCTTGTAATCCCAGTCGCCGGGAGAGAATGCAAGCCGGTCATGCCGCATTTCAGGCATCGTAAGAAAATCCGCGCACACGAACACGTCGCTGAACGAGCGCTCAAAGCATCGCGCATTCATGTAGAGCGCCCCGCCGACCGTTCCGGGCAACCCCGAAAAAGTTTCCATGCCGCTCATGCAGTTTTCCGTACAAAATCCGACGAAATCCGCGACGGAAACGCCCGCTCCGCACTGCGCAAATACCGTATCCGCCCCGCCGTTGCCTGCATTCGTTCCGTGAAGCGGCCGCGCAATGCCGACTGCCTCCGCAAACGCCGCGCGTTCTTCGCCCTCAATTTTTTTGATACCGTTCAATGCGCGTGTCGAAATAACTGCGCCGTCAAATCCTTCGTCCGAGATGACGACATTCGTTGCGCCGCCGAGAACAAAGTACGGAATCTCTGCGGCTCTTAAAAACTCAAGCGCGAAAACCAAACTCCGCTCGTCCGTCGGCTCAAGAAAAAGCGGCGCATTCCCCCCAATTTGAAAGGATGTTCGTTTCCGCATCGGCTCATCAAAGCGGAGCCGCCCCGTAAATTTTTCCGTCAACTTGAATTTTCCCGCCGATTTCCGTATGCTGTCGCTGTTTTGCATATTCTTACTATAATATAATGTATGCCGAATTGCGAGCGCTTGAGCAAACCTCGCCCGCCGCAGCGACAGTCGGCAGGATTTTCGGAGGATTTCATGGCATTGAAGCTGTTTAACACTATGGGACGGGAATTACAGGAATTCATTCCCATCACGCCGGGTTTTGCAGGCTTCTACGGCTGCGGCCCGACCGTGTACAATTATGCGCATATCGGAAACCTGCGCGCCTATGTTTTCATCGACACGTTGAACAGAACCCTCTCCTATCTCGGCTACCGGAAAAAGCACGTCATGAACATCACCGATATCGGGCATCTTGCAGGCGACAGCGATGACGGCGAAGACAAGATGCTCAAGACTGCGCGGGAGCGGCATCAGAGCGTCCTTGAAATTGCCGATTTTTACACCGAAGCGTTCTTCAAGGACATTGACCGGCTGCATATCGTGCGTCCCGACGTTGTATGCAAGGCGACCGAGCACGTTCCCGACATGATTGCGCTGATTCGGCGCATGGAAGAAAACGGGCATACCTACACGGCCGGCGGCAATTTGTATTTTGACGTGTCAACCTTTCCCGATTACGGACGGCTTGCCAACATAAAGCTTGACGAATTAAAAGCCGGCGCGCGCATTGCCGTCGATGCAAACAAACGCAATCCGTATGACTTTGCCCTGTGGTTCACCAAATCGAAATTCGAAAATCAAGCGCTCGTGTGGGATTCTCCGTGGGGAACGGGCTATCCCGGCTGGCACGTCGAATGCTCGGCGATGAGCATGAAGTACCTCGGCGAACATTTCGACATTCACACCGGCGGCATCGACCACATTCCGATTCACCACACCAATGAAATTGCGCAAAGCGAGGGCGCGACCGGAAAGCAATGGGTGAATTACTGGCTGCACAACGAGTTTTTAGTCATTCAAAAAGACAAATCGGAACATGCCGAAGAAAAAATGTCGAAATCGTCCGGTAATTTTCTCACCCTGCAATCGCTTGTCGATAAAGGCTACGACCCGCTTGACTATCGGTTTTTCCTGCTCGGCGCCCATTACCGGAGCCAAGCGATGTTTAGCTGGAGCGCAATGGATTCTGCAAAGAACGCGCGGAAGGCGCTCAATCAGCGGATTGCAAAAATTCTTTCGAGCGCAGGGGGCAAGGCTGCGCCAGAGAACGCGC
Source organism: uncultured Treponema sp. (assembly GCA_963543045.1). Lineage (GTDB taxonomy): Bacteria > Spirochaetota > Spirochaetia > Treponematales > Treponemataceae > Treponema_D. Next base: position 18,434 of record CAUTZW010000009.1, on the reverse strand, counting down.
TGCCGGAAAAGGCACTGGCGCACCTTGAAAAGTTTACCGCTGCGCTTGAAAACGATCTTTCAACGCCGCAAGCATTGGGCTGCCTACAGACTGCAGTAAAGGACGCGACGCTCCATCCGACGGAAACGCTTGCGGTCATTCGGAAAATGGACCGCGTTTTAGGTTTGAATTACGAAGCGGAAGCGGCAAAATTGAATGAGCCTGCGGCAATTTTTTCCGATAATACGAATGATGCGGAAGCGGAAGAAATCAACGCGCTTGTTGCAGAGCGGAGCGCGGCGAAGAAAAATAAAGATTTTCAAACTGCAGATAAAATACGCAACGACCTTGCGGCGCGAGGAATAACCATCATCGACACGCCGCAAGGGGCAATATGGAAGCGGAATTGATGCTCATCTGCTTGATCCCTGTAACTTTCAGAAACCGGTATGTTTAATACTTCTATGGACGGTCAAACGGATTATGCGGAGCCGCTCAATGCGGCCGAGCCTGCCGACTTCAAGCGCATTTATGAAGAGTCGATGCAGATGCTCTATAAAATCGCATACCGCATCGTAAATGACGAAGAAGCGGCGGAAGACCTTGCCCACGATTCGCTCATCAAAGCGAACGAAAAGCAACTGCGCTTCCCGACGATTAATGATGCAAAATACTGGCTTATCCGCGTGGTAAAAAATGCGGCGCTCAATTACGTCAAAAGAAAGTCGCGGGAACGCAAAGCGTATCAAAAAGCGTTATACGAAGATCACCGCAAAGCGCTTTCGGGAGAAACGGAAACGCTGCAAGCGGAATCAATAAAGATTGCGCAGAAAGCATTGAGCAAACTGCCCCCGAAGTTGAAGGATGTCATCGTACTTAAAGAATACGGCGATATGAATTACAAAGATATTGGCAAAGCGCTTGGAATTACGGAAGGCAACGTAAAAGTCCGCGTATTCCGAGCGCGTAAATTGCTTGAAGAAATGTTAGGAGCTGACGATGTATACTTGCCCAACTGATGATATTCATTCCGTCTACCTTGACGGCGAGCTGCCAAATGTTTACCTGCAACAATATGAAGCGCATACCAAAACGTGCGCCGGTTGCGCAAAGAAACTGGAAAGTCTGCGGGCGGTGCGGAATCTTTTGCGGAAGGACAGCGATGCGCTTACGCTGGACGCGATTGCAATGGAAGAAAGTTTTAAGCGGCTCGGCACAAAGCTGCGCTATTCAAAAAATACCGCAAAAGCATACGCTTTCCCGAAGACATTGCCGATCTCCGCAGCCGCCGCAGCCGCATTCGTCACGCTGCTGCCATTCGTGAAAGGGCTGCCGGGCAAAAGCGCTTCTCCGTCGCAGGAACTTGCGGCAATCGTAAAACCGCAAGTTTCCATTCCCAAACAGAACGTCATCATAAACGGCAATATTATCGATAATTTTTCCCGCAATGTGAGCATGGGCGGAGCATCCGACTTTACCCACAATGATGTTTTCCGTCCGCATTTCGATTGCAGCGACGACAGCATCATCACCATTCGGTTTTCTACGCCGTATCTCAATGACGGCAAATCCGAACTCATGGAAATACAACTGCCGGTCAATACGATTGCAGGGCAGTTGAAGTGAATGTAACAACCGTATTCGACTATTTTTTTCGGAAATCGCCGCTCGTGCGCTCGTTGTGCTGGGCGGCGATTGTTGTTGCCCTGCTCGCCGCGTCCGTTTTATTCGGCATGAAATTTAACCGGAAGCCGGTTATTGCCGAGTTAAATCCGCCCGTCGGCGTGCCCGGCGAAGTTATTACGATACGCGGACACGCGTTCGGCAATGAGCGGAGCATCGGTTACGTCGACTTCGGCGGACGGCACATCACTGCAAGCGCATACGTTCTGTGGCAAGACGACGAAATAAAACTCATCCTGCCGCCGGATATTCAAGATAGTCTTGTACGGGTGCGCACCAAATACGGCTACTCGAAACCGGCGTTTTTCACCAATGCGGATGCCGCGCCGATCGCCGTTCCGCCGGAAGTGCAGTCGGATCTGCCGGCAATCAGCGGCATCAGCCCGACGGAAGCTGCGCCGGGCAAGCTGCTCATCATAAAAGGGGAGAATTTCGGCGATACGCGGGACAAATCGCAGGTTCGCTTTGCCGCGCAGCAAGAAGGCTCCGCCCGGAATCCGGCGCAAGGAGCTGGCGGCAGCGAAAGCGGCTTCGTTTTTTGCAGCGATACCGATTTCGACTACGAATATTGGAGCGATTCCGAAATACGGGTGCGGGTTCCGGACGGCGCGTCGTCGGGGGGCGTATGCGTGCAAACAGCGCGCGGAACTTCGGCTGCCGTTCCGCTGGCTATTGACGACCGCGCAGGGACGAAACGTTTTCTTTCTCCGAAAATCTATCTTATCCAAACGGCGGCCGATATCGAAGAAATGGAAAACGCTTCGGGCACGACCGTTATTCTCCGCTGTCCCCGTCCGTTTATTTCGGCGGCGCAGCCGCTCGTGCAGCTTGCGGCGCAAAGTCAGGAGCCCGCCGTCGAGTTGTTCCAGCACACGGCGATTTATCAAATCCACGGTGGCCGCAGCGGCGGGAAGAAAAAGCGTTTTTCCCAAAACTTTATGATTCACGTCTATGAAACGCAAACGCATATTAATCCCGTAAAACTGGAAAAATATGAGGGCATGAACCCAAAATTGTACGCAAAGGCGACGAAGGCTGATCGCTGCGTGCCGTCCGATGCGCCTGAAGTGCGCGCGCTGCTTTTTAAGATTATCAAGAACGAGCGCAATCCTTACGCCATCGCCTCGCTTGTGTATCAGTATATGCTGTCGGCATTTACACTTTCGGAAAAAGATGCGGCGGCCGCTTCCGACCCGCTGGACTTAGTGCGGAGCGGCTCCGGCGACGCTTATGACTTTGCCGTTATTTTTACTGCGCTCCTCCGCGCCGCAGGAATTCCGGCATTGCCCGACAGCGGCATTTTGATTCATTCCGATTTGAAAACGCAAAATCATTGGTGGAGCGAGTTTTACCTGCACGGCTTCGGGTGGGTTCCCGTTGACCCTGCGCTCGGGGCGGGACTGGAATACCGGTCGTGGCATAAGGGCCTCGATACCGCCGCCTACTATTTCGGCAATCTTGATGCCCAGCATGTCCTGTTTTCACGCGGGTGGAATGAAATTAAACCGTCTTCTCCCCAAAACAAAATCATCGAGCGTTCCAAGACCTTCGCGCTCCAATCAATATGGGAAGAAGCCTCCGGCGAAAACATCAAATACAGCTCCTATTGGGCAGATCCGACGGTAATAGGAGTGTATTAGGACGTTCGGGCGGACGAGCGCCCTGCGCGGATTTCCGCAGGATTTTGGAACACGACGCGGGACGGCGGCATTTCCGGCAGGTCGGACATTACGCGGGTGCGGTGAGCTGCAAACGGTATGGAGAGTTGTGCTTACTCGTTTGGTTAAACCGGTTGCAGGACAACTCGACGCACGCAGCGCACCGGACACCCAAGCGGCCGGATCGAACGGCACACCACGCGGGCTTTCCGCAGGATTTTGGAACACGACGCGGGATGGCGGCATTTCGGGCAGGTCGGATCATTACGCAGGTGCGTCAATCTGCGAACGGTGCGGCAACTTCCGCTTACTCGTTTTGCTCAAACCGGTTGCGGGGCAACTCGGCGCACGCAGCGCACCGGATCCCCAAGCGGATAGGCGCGATCCCGCGCGGGATTTTGGAGCTAGAGGTGGACGTGGGACGGCTCGCATTTCCGGCAGGTCGGATCATTACGCGGGTGTACCGAGCCGCGAACGGTAGGGCGAGTTGCGCTTATACGCTTTGTTGGCTCAAATCGGTTGCGGGGCAACTCGACGCACGCAGCGCAGCGAATACCGAACCAAGCGGACGGACGCTCACCCCGCGCGGAATTTTGGAGCGCGTCGCGGGGCGGTGGGCTTTGTGGCACGGCGGTCGCAGAATGGAGAGAACGATTAACCGGTATTCTATTAAATACTGCTCTTTTGGGAGGCTATATGGACACAAAGATTCTTTCGGTCGGCGGCTCGATTGTTGCGCCGGACAAACCGGACGCCGCTTTTCTTGCGGCATTTATTTCCGCGCTCAAAGAATGGCTGGAGGCGGACGCGGATCGCCGCGCAATTTTGGTTATCGGCGGCGGTGCGCCTGCTCGCGTATACCAAAACGCCTATGCGGAGACGCTTTCGGCCATCGGCGAAGCGGGCGGCGACAATGCCGCAGACTGGATCGGCATCATGGCGACGCGGCTCAATGCGGAACTCGTCAAAGCTCTGTGTGGCGCGCTGTGCAAAAATCCCGTCGTTCACAATCCGACGGAAAAAATTGCATTTGAAGGGCGAATTCTCGTCGCGTCGGGGTGGAAGCCGGGTTTTTCCACCGACAACGACGCCGTTTTGCTCGCTGAAAATTTTAATGCGGACACAGTTATCAATCTGTCGAATATCGAAAAAGTCTACACCGACGATCCGCGTAAAAATCCGGCAGCCAAACCGATCGACGCTATTTCGTGGGCGGATTTTAGAAAAATGGTCGGCGACGAATGGATTCCGGGAAAGAACGCTCCATTTGATCCGGTAGCATCGAAGAAAGCGGAAGCGCTGAAGCTGAAAGTTATTTGCGCCGCCGGAAAAGATATTGAAAACATAAAAAATATCTTAAACGGAACAGAATTCACCGGTACCACGATCGGCGGGTAACTGCACGCGATGTCGGCAGCAACCGGCAAAAGTGAAGTGCGGCAAAATATTGGGCTGCCTTTATTGCCGCATGGAGAGGAACCGATATCGTTGCCGCAGGGGCGCATTGCGGGGCGGGGATCTGGCAATTTCGTTCTCCATGTTCGAGAAACGGCCGCGCAGCCGTTTACGAAAAACTCCCGGTGCGCTGCGGCAACCGGCGGCAAAGGCTCTGAGCGGAGATTTGTTCCGTGCATCGTGATGCAAGAGGTCGCCCTGCAAGTCTTTCGGCATCCTTTGTTCCAAAAACGCTTTTCTGTATATCGATGACCCCAGCTGAACCGATTTCGGAGAAAGCCGTGCTGATAACTTCCTGCCGTAAAGCGTCCCTTTACACTCTTGCATCGAGCTCGACGATAGTGCACGTTTTGCACCGGCATCGGAGTCGGCATGGTATCGGCCACGTCATCCGATTCATTCATGTTTCTTCCATACAATGTACTCACTTCAATTCCGCGTTTGCCGGACAAATGCGCGCAAATGAAATTCTGTTGTTTTAGGAAGTGGCTCCGTACACGTCGGCCGCAGAGATTTTCCGGATCATGCTGTAATCGTTTTAAAAAATCCGTCGCCACCTCGAGAGCACGCACAGCCGTATTCTCTTCCCCGTGCGCGATTCGTTCCGGCAATTCCCGCGCCTTGACCAAAAAATCAATAATTGTTATTTTGATAAAATCAAAGAGGTTTACATTTATGAACAAATCGAATGCATTCGGTAAGAAAACCGTTATGACCGCGCTGTTTGCGGCCCTTATCTCCGCAGGCTGCTTTATTCAGATGCCGCTTCCCGGCGGCGTGCCGCTCACCATTCAGGACATGATGGCGTTGCTTTCGGGAATGCTGCTCGGGCCGGTGTACGGCACGGCGGCAGTACTGATTTTCCTTGCGCTCGGCAGCTTCGGTTTACCGGTTTTCACCGGCAAAGGCGGCATTCAAATCATCCTGCACGGTTTTACCGGCGGATTTTTGGTCGGCTACTTGGCCGGTGCGCTGACTGCCGGACTGATAATCCGCTTTACCGTCGGGCGGAAACGCAGCGGGCCGCCAGCGGTTTCCGATTCTGATCAAGCGCCGGTAGTAGAAAGCAACATTTTTGAATGGCTCTGGCTCATCATCGCGGCACTTGCGGCGAATATCGTTCTGTTTGCATTGGGAATTGTGCGCTTCCACAGTCTTTTGCCGGAAAAGACGCTGGCGCAGGTGTTCGCCGTAACGCTCCTTCCGTTCATTCCGGGCAATCTAATCAAACAATGCATCATGGTCATTTTGACGAAAAAACTGCGGCCGGTTCTGTTGAACTATCTTGAATAGACGATGACTGAAGCGGTAAAAATCGAAAATGTTTCGCGCGTTTTTCCGAACGGACGGCGCGCGCTAAACGGCATCAACCTTGTGATTCAGCGGGGGGAGTTTGCGGTGATTTGCGGGCGGAACGGTTCCGGAAAAAGCGTTTTGATGTCGCTGATTGCCGGATTGGACGTTCCGACCGGTGGAACAATCACGGCCGGAGCAGTCGGACTGGTTTTTCAAAATGCCGATGCGCAGATTTTAGGCGAAACCCCGGAAGAAGACATTTTGTTCGGGCTCCGCAACCTGCGGCTTTCAAAGCGGGAAACTGCTGAGCGCTTGCAGCGGACGCTGACGCAGTGCGGGCTTGAAGGCAAAAAGGACTTTCCGGCGCGTTTGCTTTCCGGCGGCGAAAAGCGGCGGCTTGCTGTTGCGGGAATCCTTGCCATGCAGCGGGAAATCATCATTTTTGATGAGCCGTTTGCAAATCTCGACTTTCCGGGCGTGCAGCAGGTGTGCGGAATCTTACGCGAACTAAAAAAGGACGGCATCACCGTCATTGTGTTGACGCACGAGCTTGAGAAGATTCTTGCGCTTGCGGATACGTTTACCGTTCTTGAAAACGGCGAGATCCGCTTTTCCGGTTCACCGGCCGACGGCCTTGCGCTCAATCTGGAACAGTGGGGAATCCGGAACCCTCTGCAATCATACGATTCCGTGCAGAGCCTTTTTTGGGGGAGCGATGCGTAAACTGCGAAGCGCTCCCGTTCAAAATGCCGCACTGTTTTCCTACCGTCAAGGCGATTCCTTTATGCACCGCGTGCCGCCGCTGATAAAATTCCTATTGCTGTCGTTCATTTGCTTTCGGACGTTCAGCAATTCGGCTTATTTTGGTTTGGCGGATTCTGTTGCGTCGCCGCAAACTATTGCATGGCTCAGAACGGCTTGCTATTTCGTCGTGCAAGCGGTGATTTTTATTGCGGCCAAAACACCGGTGGCGAACATCAAAAAGATGAAGTTCATACTGGTCATCGGCATTCCGCTCATTCTGCTGCGCTCGCTGCGGACGGAAAACATAGAAACGCCCGGCGACCTATTCAATGCGGCCGGATTTTTTGACGGCGCGCTGTATGTCGTCAGATTTTATATTACGTCCGCTTCGGCAATGGTCATTTTTGAAACAACTTCACGGCTTGAACTCTTTAATGCCTTTTACAATCTTGAAGACGGCATTGCACGCTTTATTCCCGGCGTAAAAAAACTGAACGCCGCAGCGGCGCTTTCCATCACCATTGCGTTTATTCCCGAGATATTCAGCGCATGGAATGCGATCACCTTTGCGGCGGCTGCCCGCACCCCTCGCCGAAACACCAATATTTTGTTGTTGATACGGAATATAACGGCGGAATTTACCGGATTATTTTCCGCAATGATTGATTATGCCGAACAGCTTCGCCGCGCGGCCGCAAACAGAACGGCAAATGCAAAAGAAACGGCGGACCTGCATTCGGATTGATTGTCCGAACAGCTTGCACCAAAAACGCTGCGGGCTTATCCTCACCGGATAAGCCCGTAATTTTTCGCTCAAGCGAAGCAATTAAAGCGTCATGCGTTTACCGCTTCCACATATTAAAATTATCCCGCCTGATTTTCAGCTTTTCTTCCGGCGTTTTCTTAAAGTAGTCGACTCCTAAGCCGCCTTCAAATCCGCCGTACAAGGGATTCGGCAATACGATGTATTTAACGCCGAAGTCTTTTTTGTTGGAATCGACAAAAGCGCGGCGATCGCCGTTTTGTTTGCCGTAAATGTCTCCGGTAAAGTCGTCCAGATTATCGCCGAGATACATAACAATCTCATACCCCATGTCTTCGATTTTCTTAAAGCGTTCCGCCTTATTCGAAGCTTTGTCTTTCAGAAGCACGGTTTCTTCGGTTACGTTTTTGAATCCGAGCGCCTTCAAATTGTCTATCGTCGGCTGGTATTCCGTGCCGGTCTTTCTGTTCGACACGAAAAACATCGTTCCGTTGTGCGAATTGACGTAATTCGCAAATTCAACCGCGCCGGGAATCGCACCGGCCTGCTTTGCCTCGCACCATTCCGTCCACAACTTTGGGTCAAAGGCCTGATGCTTGACGGCGCAATAGGCGGCTTCCTTGCTGTTGTCGATCAGTGTTTCGTCAAGGTCGGAAACAACCGCGCGTTTCTTGCCGCTTGCGGCGGACGACTGATCGAACATCACCTTTGCCGTATTGAAGGCCTGATATGCAAGCGCGCGGTATTCGCCGGACTGCTGCATCCAGTTAATGCCCAACACCGTCTGTTCAACAAGCAGGGCATTTGCTTCTTCCGAAGCGTTTTGCTCCTTCGGCATAGAAGTGCAGCCGGTTGTTGCGGCAACAAACAATAAACTTAACCATAATTTTTGCGTTATACCTTTCACGTAGCGCCTCCGTTTTTATGCTAAACGTAACTATTTTTTGTCGAAATTATTTTCGGAAAACCCGGATATGAATCCGCTTCCCGTTTTATAAGCGAATCGAATTAAAAAAATTGCGCGGAACCGGCAGGCATTCCCGCCGTCCCGCGCTATCGCCTGCAAAACCGTCCTTCCCTTCCGGCGCGCGGAAAATGGTGCGTCCAGTTTTGCAGCAGCCATTAACTATTTTAACAAATCAATGTCGAACGCAATGTATGCACCGCCGGGAATGACGCCGCCCGCCCCGGCATCGCCGTAGGCCAAATCCGGCGGCAGCACGACCGTCCGCGACTCGCCCGGCTGCATATCCTGCACCATCATGTCGAATCCGGGAATCATCTGGTCGGCAGCCGTCTCAAATTCAAGCGGACTGCGGCCTTTTGACGTGTCAAAAACCTCCCCGTTTACAAAATAGCCCTTGTAATCGACGGCAACTTTCTTTCCCTTTCCCATCTTAGCGCCTGATCCGGCTTTGGTAATCTTAAAATAGATGCCTTCGGCGGTCTTTTCATAATTCGGAAAAGCCTTTTCGACTGCGGCAATTTTATCCGCCATCGCCGCTTCTTTCTTTTTGCGGACTTCTTCAAGCGCGAGCTTTGCAAGTTCGTCAAACTCTTGCTGCGTGGCCGTAAAAGCTTTGGCTTCACTTCCCTGCCGCACGATTTTTACGCTGTTTATTTTGTCGCCCATCAAAACGGCATCAACGACTTTCTGGCTTGCATCGTCTACGACACGGCCGAAGATCGTATGCTTGCCGTCCAGCCACGGCGTTTCGACATGCGTAATAAAAAATTGGCTGCCGTTTGTGTTTGCGCCGGAATTCGCCATCGCAAGGATGCCCTTGCCGTCAAACTTGAATTTTTCCACGATTTCATCGGCGAACGCATATCCCGGCCCGCCTGTACCGTTTCCGAGCGGATCGCCGCCTTGAATCATAAAATCCTGTGAATCTCCGTTCGCCTTGCTGATAACGCGGTGAAACTTCAATCCGTCGTAAAAGGGTTTGCCTTTCGCCGCGTCGAGCGTACCTTCCGCAAGTCCGACAAAGTTTTTTACCGTCAGCGGCGTATCTTTATAGTACAATTCGACCGCTATATCGCCCCGCGCGGTGCCGATGATTGCAAAAACTCCCTCTTTGCCTTTAATCGCCTCCATACCACTTCCTTTTGAGCTGCACGCTCCGTTTATTAAGACACACAAACTAAAAATAGAAATAATTAACGTCTTTTTCATTTTTCCCCCGCATCGTCAATCGATTGGAACGCGGCGCCAGCAGTATACTGCTATGCCGCAGCCGTCTTTAAAATTGCTGCAAGAACCACTGGTACAGCGCATCGATTCGCGCAACCAACGATTCTTCCAGCTGCTTACGCACGTTTATGATGTTGATTTTCTTCGCATTGCAGTCGGTTGAAAGATAAAACAGAATGCTTTCCCCGCAATCGATTGAAATGGCGTTAATCCGTATATTCGACGGCATAATCATCTTTACGCCGAGCATCGTAACCGGAATGATATTCAAAAAAGTTACGTACAGCTGATTTTCTTTTTGATAGTATTCGAGCTTGTACTTTATGTCGCCGTAAGTATGATCGTGCTGGTAACAGTACGAAACCTGACCGTCCGCGCTACCGGTATTTTTATCCGCAATCGCCTCATTTGAATCGGGTGTCGCAATCATATACGTCTTTTTATACAGCACCTCGCCCTTGTCCTTCGGCCCCTTTTCGCCGACATGGTAGCGCATTCCTGTCATCTTGCTGATTGAACGCAAAATAACCGACACGTCATCGGTTGTGATTGCGCGATTCTTATCCGCCGCGTTCTTGAGCAAATCCGCTTTTGGAATGAGATACAAAACTTCGGCCACAAACGGAACGCCTTTTTCATCCTTTTTGACGGTTTCCTTTTCAATCCTATCCCGATAAAACGAAAGCGGCACAAGACTCAATGCGTTGTCGTCTTTCGGATGAACGACTTGCACCATGCCGACGGATTTTAATTCATCCAGATATTTTTTATTGACGACATCTTCAAGATTGGAAACCTGTGCTGACAATGCGGTCGCCGCAAAAAAAATTGCTGCGGCGCATAAAAAAATCGATTTACGCATCAATAAACCCCTTTGTACATAACGCGCACCTGTTTGTATAAGCCGTCGCCGTCGGATTTTGTTTCGACATCGGGAATATCGTTGAGCGTTGTGTGAATGAGCCTCCGCTCAAACGGATTCATTGGCTCCAAAAGAATGGAACGGCGGGACTGACGCACCTTGTCGGCAGTTGCATACGCAAGACGGACAAGCGATTCTTCCCGGCGGATGCGGTAATTTTCCGTATCGAGAATAATGCGCATCTCCTCATGGCCGAGCCGACCTGCATAAATGTTCGCCAAAAGCTGCAGCGCGTCAATATTCTTTCCTTTGCGGCCGATTAAAATGGAAGAATCTTCGGAATTCAGCTTAATGCCGAGCTTTTTGTCTTCGCGGAAGATAATTTCGATTTTTACGGTAAAGCCCATCTTTTCGACCAGCTGCTGTACAAAATCCAACAGCTGTTTTTCAAATTCGTCCTGCGGCAGGGGATCCGCATATCCTTTTACTGATACGGATTGCATTTTCATCGTTTCCCGTCCGGCAGGTTTCGCCGTATCGAGCGTGTGCACGCAGATTTTTACATACCCTTTTTTAAAAAGCGAATTCTTTTGCGATTCGAGAATCTCAACATCAAACTGATCCCGCTGGAGGCCCAGTTCATTTGCCGCAAGTTCAATGGCTTCCTTTTCGGTTCTTCCTTCAAATTCGTACGTCATCTATCACTACCTCATAAAAATTATTTTTTTCCAACACCCATTTGGGCTTTCTTTTCTTTCATCATCTTGTTGATGACAAGCTGCTGTCCCATTTGGAAAAGATTGCTGATTGTCCAGTACAAAAGCAGGCCGGACGGAGCATTATAAAATAAGAAGAAGAAAACAGCCGGCATTCCGTACATCATCATGTTCATTTGCGTTTGCGACGTACCTGCCGCCGTTCCGCCGTTCTGCGTTATTTTTCCGAATAAAAGTTGCGAAACCAAATAAATAACGGGAAGAATCCTCAGTTGGTTCCCTAAAAACGGTAAATCAAAACGGAAGGTATAAATACTGTCGCCGGATGAAAGGTCGGGAATCCAGCCGGAAATAAAGCGCGCCCCGCGGAATTCAAAATAATTATTAAACAAATTGTACATCGCAAAGAGGATGAGGAACTGTACGACCATCGGCAGGCAGCCGCTTGCCGGATTGTAGCCCGCATTCTTATACATCTTTGCCATCGCTTCCTGCTGTTTTTGCGGCGAATCCTTATACTTTTGCTGAATGCTTTTAATTTGCGGCTGAAGTTCCTGCATCTTGAGCGTAGAAAGAGACTGCTTACGGGTTATCGGGAACATTGCAAGTTTCAAAATAACGGTCATCAGGATAATTGCGACGCCCCAGTTCGGAATAAACCGGTACAGCAGCTCCAAAAACCATTTCAGCCCGGTTTCAAGCCAGCTGAGCCAGCCGGTTGTCTGTAAACTTTCGGCAAGCCGCATATCGCTGAGCTTCCATGCGTTTGATTCGGCTGTATTATAAATCTTCAAATCTTTTTCGTTGCGCGGCCCGAAATACAAGTAATAGGTGTCCTGCACATCCTGCCCGCTCACGGCTTTCCGCAAAAGAATTGCCTGCGCATTGGCATAATCGCCGGTTTCGATTTGCGTAGAATAATACGAATGCTCCATTGTAAGCGGGTCGGCCGGAATGACGAGCTGTTCAAAATATTTTCCGGCGATTCCGTTCCAAAGGTAATCTTTGTTGTATTGCTTGAATTGCTTTGCGCTTATCACTTTCCGCTTTGCAGAACCGTTCGGATGAAACGAAATGAATTGACGGTTTTCGTATCTGTTGACTTTCGGATTAAAGTGCGGGCCGATTTGCGGAGCGGTTCTCAGCGTATATGCAATTCCGTTTTTGCCGAGCGCATTATCCGATTCTTCCGAATGGATCAAAATGTCGAGCTTAAACAGGTACTCATCGGGCGTAAAGGTATAGCGCTTGCCTAAAACAAAGCCGGCGTCCGTTCCGTCGTCCTTTTTTCGCGAAAAACTTTTTGTAAACAGAAGCGTGTAATCGTCGATTTTTTCTACGCTAAATAATCCGTTTATTATTTCCGAATTCACATCGCCCAAGGCGAGCGCACATGCGCGGTTTCTTTCGGAAATATTATCGGCCATCTGAACGCCCTCATGCGTTTCAACGTCGATATGATTAAAAAGTTTATAACTGATTATATCGCCGCCTTTATTCGTAAAAAGCACATCCGCCTTGTTCGTCTTAATGGAAAGGTGCGTTTCCTGTTCAGGCGCTTCGTCTTTATGAGTGAATAAAGAGCTGTCGGCAGGCGCTGCCGGCTCTTTTTCCGCATTAAGCGCCGTATTGTTTTCCGGCTGAACACTGTCGCTATATCCGCTTGAAGAAGGAAGTAAAAAAGTCTGCACCATAAAAGTTGCAAGAACGACAAGCGAAGATAAAATTACCGCAATAACAGTATTTTTATTCATATTTATTATTTACTCCATACATTCAAACAAAAATTTACGGAACGGGATCGAACCCGCCTTTACAAAATGGATTGCAGCGTAAGATTCGTTTTATTGCCAAAAAAATACCTTTTCCGACGCCGTATTTTTTTATTGCATCGATGGCGTACTGCGAACACGTGGGCATGTACCTACAGCAAGCGGGGAACAAAGGTGAAATGCATATTTGATACACACGAATAAAAAAACAGAAAAATTTTATAAAAAAATTTCTCATATTTTTATTAAGCCTGCATTTTTGAACAACAAATGAAACTGGCCGTATCTTTTATGGAACGAATCGTTACCGGGATAGACCAGAATAATCATATCATATCCTGTATGAAGATACGCCTTTAATATTCGATAGACTTCACGGCTGTAACGCTTTGATAAGTTCCTTTGCACTGCATTACCGTAACTGCGCGGCAAAGAAAAACCGACTCTGTTTATATCCGCGTTATTCTTTATATAGAAAAGCTTTGCGCCGGATATAGCGATTTTTTTTCCGGTTTTAAACAATCTTTTAAATTCAGCGGATTTTTTTATTCGCTCATTACGCTTAAAAAATTCTCCGCCCGACAAGATTATTTCTGCCTTACAATCAATATGGTTTCTTTTCGTCAGAAATGGAAAGCTTTGTGCGTCCTTTTGCACGGCGGCGAGCCAGTACTTTTCTCCCGCCCTTTGTTGCCATACGTGCTCTAAAACCGAATTTTCTGTTGCGTTTTACTTTACTTGGTTGATATGTCCGTAACATAGAACATTCTCCTTAATACATTAAATCCTAATTATCAAAAATCCTGACAACGGTGATAATATTGCGGGAATATATCATTTACCTTTAGTATTGGTCAATATCACGGAAATTGATTATCAGCAACAAGCAGAAACTTTTTCACTTTTTGTTAATAAATCTTATTTTCTTATTGACACGTTTATTTGTTTATTGTAGATTACAGCCAGCTTGTAAATAAGCTGATAAACTCTCTCCGATGTTCAGCGAAAGCTGGACGGCAGGCACTCTGGAACTTTTCAGAGTGCCTGTTTTTTATTCTCCGATAATTATTGCTGCCGCCACCCGCATGTTTGTCCGACTGTTAAGTCAGCATGTTCGTAATTGTGGCGGCGGCATTTTCCCCGTCCATTGCCGACGACACGATGCCTCCCGAATAGCCGGAACATTCGCCGGCAGGATACAGGGCGTCGAGCGCGGTGCATTCGAGCGTTTCCTTGTTGCGGAGGATGCGCACCGGCGTGCTGGTTCGCGTTTCTGCGGCAATCAGCAGCGCTTGCGGAGTGATGAAGCCGCGCATGGATTTATCGAAAATCGGCAGGGCATCGGCAATGCGCGCGGCGATATGCGGGGGCATCCAGTCATCCAAGCGGGATGGCACAAGCCCCGGCGTGTAGCTCGACGGAATGAGCGCGTCGCTGCTCCGTGCGGCAAGAAAATCGGTCATTAGCTGTGCGGGCGCCTTCTGCCCGTTGCCGTGCCGCTTCGCCGTTTGTTCGATATGCTTTCTGAAATACAATCCGGCTAGTGCGGCACAGCCGTCCGCTTCCGCCTGCGTTTTAAAGGAATCCGGAATGTCCTCCGGCCGGAGCTCGACGACAACCGCTGCATTCGACCATTTTGAGTTGCGGGACGCTGCCGACATACCATTAACGACGATACCGTCATCTTCGGTGGACGCGGGAACGACGAATCCGCCCGGACACATGCAAAACGTGTACACGCCGCGCTCGCGAATCTGAGCGGTGAGCCGGTATTCCGCTGCGCCGAGCGTGCTTCCGGCATTGTGGCCGTATTGAATCGCGTCGATTAAAGCGCGCGGGTGCTCAACGCGGAGACCGGCCGCAAACGTTTTCGCTTCCAGCGCACGCGGAGCTGCGCGGGCAACCATCCGGTACACATCGTCCGCCGAATGCCCCGCCGCAAGCAGAACAGCATCCGCCGAAAACTCCATGCGCTCTCCGGTGCGGACATTTTGCGCCGCAGCTCCCCGAACCTGCCGACCGTCTCTGAGTAGCTCCGTACAGCGCATTCCGAAATAAAATTCGCCGCCCAACTGGATGATTTCCCGCTTCATCGCATTGATGATGAGCGGCAATCGGTCTGTGCCGATATGCGGATGCGCGTCCGTCAAAATGCTCGGATGCGCTCCGAAATGCGCGAATATCCGCAAAATCTTTCCGACATCGCCGCGCTTCCTGCTGCGGGTAAACAGTTTGCCGTCGGAAAAGGTGCCCGCGCCGCCTTCGCCGAAGCAATAATTTGAATCGGGATTGCGCCGTCCGCGCGTGCTGATTGCCGCGATGGTGCGCTTGCGTTCCGCCGTTTCCTCTCCCCGCTCCAAAATCACCGGCTTGATTCCGTGTTCCAGCAGCTTGAGCGCGCCGAACAGCCCCGCCGGTCCCGAGCCGATAATGAGCACCCGTTTGTTCCCGCGGGCAGGCTGCCAGTGCGGAAGGGGAGCCTCCCGCCCGGCCGCATCCGTTCCGGCATCGCGCACGGCATAGCGCAGGTGGATTTTTACCGTTCCATGCCGAGCGTCGACGGAACGCTTCACCAGCGTGAAGGTCTTTCCATCCGCAGGAATGTGCTTTTCGGCAAGCTGCGCGTTCAAGCGCTTTTCGATGCGGCGCGCGTCGCCTTCTTCATGCGGCGCTACCGTAATCGTAATTTCCGTATTCATGCGCCCATCCTAACAGAATCGCGGATGTTGGAAAATGCCGATGCGTGCGGGGTGTCGATTGTGCGGCGTCCCCTTGTATGAGCGGTTGTTCATATATTACAGTGTTGTCGCCTCCGGATTTGACCGGAAATAAATCCATATATAAGGAAGAAAATATGACGGAAAAAGAAAAGATGCTTGCCGGAAAGATTTACGATCCTGCCGACGCGGAATTAAAAGCGCTCCGCAAAGCAGCGCACCGCCTTTCGCGTGCGTACAATGCGCTCGACGAAACCGACTGCGATGCCCGCGCAAAAATCCTGCAGGAACTTTTGCCGAATGCCGCGCACAGCGTCTATCTGCAAGGGCCGGTGCAATTCGATTACGGCGTTTTTACGGAGCTCGGCGAAAACTTTTACGCGAACTTCAATTTTACGGTGCTGGATTGCGCGCCGGTCAAAGTCGGCAAGAACGTTTTTGTCGGCCCGAACTGCGCGCTTGTTACGCCGGTGCATCCGCTTTTAAGCGGCGAACGGAATGAGCGCACTCGGGAAGACGGCAGCGTTTTCGTTCCCGAATACGCAAAACCGATCGTGATCGGCGACGGGTGCTGGCTTGCAACGAACGTTACCGTCTGCGGCGGAGCGGTTATCGGCAGCGGTTCCGTCATTGCGGCCGGCAGCGTCGTAACGGATGAAATTCCGCCGAATTCGCTTGCCGGCGGCGTTCCGTGCCGAGTGATTCGCCCGCTCACCGCATCCGATTCCATCGACTTGAAAGAAGATCTGTGGTAAGACACGCAACACGCAGCGAGGAGAGGGAGAAGAAGAGCCGCACGGAAAGCGGAAAACGTGCTCGTTGAAAGTGCACGTTTGACCTTGAAAGCTGTTTGAGATTTTCGCCGATTCAACGCGGATACGGATTTTGTCGGTGTTGCCGGAATAGGAACTGGCGGCCGGGGATATTGCAACGCTGTCCGGCATGAGGCAGGCGGCGAGAACTGCCACCTGCGCATCCTAGAGGCGAACGGAGCGGTTGAGTGCCTCCGGTACGGCAAGTCCCTCGTGCATTCGTCGGCAGGCGGCAGCGTGGTTTCTATTTTGAAATGGAAAGTGAAAAAAGTACCCACTGAAGGTACGTTCGTTGAGTTTGCAAAGCTGTTTGAGATTTTTGCCGATTCAACGCAGATACGGATTTTGGTCGTGTTGCCGGAATAGGAACCGGCGGGCGGGGGTATTGTTGCAACGCTGTCCGGCATGAGGCAGGCGGCGAGAACTGCCACCTGCGCATCCTAGAGACGCACGGAGCGGTGGAGTGCTATTGGGGTGGAAAATCCCTCATGCATTCGCCGACAGACGGCAGCGTGATTTTCATTTTGAATCAAGGGCAGGGGCAGGCGGAATGGGCATCATCAGTAGATAGGGCTCGGCTGGCTGCCTCGCTTTTTGTTTGGGAAAAATGTGCGAGCGGGGCGAGTTATTGGCTGACAGTCAGCAGGTTGTTTGCGGCAAGCAGCGGAAAGCTGGGCTGTGGGTTTTGCGGGGAGAACGATGACCGTGGTGATGCGTGTGTGGTGTTTACGGTCGGTCAAAAGGCTGGGCTGGCACGAGGTGGAGCAGTGGTCGTAGGTGAGGCGGAATGTGCACAACCGGCGGTTAGGGGCTTGTCTGTCTGCCGATGCAAAGGTTCTGCCGACTATTCCGATCGGGCACGATACAAGAAAAGCTCCTGTGCACTCGATACGTTTGAAATATAGTACTGCTGAAAGCTGCCTTTTTACAATGGAGGAGAGACTTAGCCTCAACGAGATTGTAGGAGTGCTTACAGATGCGGCAGCAAATTGATTGCTTCATTCATCTACGGCGGAACGATGAAGGCGCCCCTATTTGAACAGAGTTTGAAGATAAATTGATCAAAGCCTTCTCGCAAGGACGCATCATCATGGACAACGTAGCGTTCCATACAAAAGAGGTCTTGCACGGAATTACAAAAATGCGCACACAAAGATTAATTTTCCTGCCGCCGTATTTGCTGGAATACAATTCCATTGAGCATGCATGGAGTGCTTTGAAGCGGAATCTCGCAGAGCAAGTTCATTTGTACAGCTCTATTGGGGAGATATTCTGTGCTATTTTATAAGAAAATAGCTATAGCATCAGCTTTTCACAGTCGAAGTTTTCCTTGTAATTTTTAAGAATCATGTATTTCTATATATAAAGTCTTAGAACAGAAAATCTTCTATTTCCATAGGCATGGAACACAAAATCACTTACAGAAAAATCTCATTGCCGAACGCATTATAATTATTGTTTCCTGCACGATACCCTGTCAGCACTATTGGCAAGATGCTGTATAAATCATCCTTCTTGTATCTGCACTTGCCAATTCAAAAATCTTTAATTATCATTGGCAGTGTCTATTAAAATATAATTCCCGAAATAAAAAGATTTCTAATAGGCTGTTATAATGAAAGCACGCCTACATAATAGTATAAGATAGGAATTCTTAAGGAACAGAAAGCAGCTGTTTTAAATTCGAGAAACTAGTATTTGATGGGGAGTGAAAAGAAAAAAAAAGATTTTTTTTTTTTTTACAGAAATTGGGGGTAGATAGTTGACAAGAAAAGGGGAGATA